>JAJZHT010000058.1 GCA_021804455.1 Pseudomonadota bacterium
CTGTTTTATGGAAAAATCCCTGATAAACAAGGATTCATCCGAGACAAAGAATACAGAGAATGTAGATAAATTTACGCATAAAAAAGTTGTGGAAGACTACACTGGCTGATTATATTGAAAAAAATGCCCCACAGCTTGACGCTGTGGTTCAGCATTTAATGCAAACAAAACCAGCCCATCCAAATAACTTTTAAAAATCAAGTATTTCTTTCCATCTAGAAAAGCTAATACGAGCAGGATACCCCAATTTTTTAAAAAGGTCACAAGCCGGATGAATATCAATACCCTTTTTTTGCATTTCTCGACCCAAATGGCGTAATTGACCATCTGGTCTGCCATCATTGCCGCTGGTATCAAAGAAACCGAGTTGGGCCGCAATATTAAAACAGACGTCATCATGAATAGATTCTTTTGGAATAATAGAGGAAACCCTACCCTCCGCGCATCGTTGGATCAGGTTATCCCAGTCTTTGGGGGGCTCACAAAAATCTATCGGAAAATTCCCCCCCGAGGGATTGATTCTATAACCATCAACCAACAGTACCCCGGTTTTTTCATAGTAAAGATCGCCAAGAATTTTGGCATTGACCTGGTCCCAAGGAATTTTGGTTTGTTTCTGCAAAAAAGAAGAAGATTCCGTAGAATCTCGATCCGGATAGGAACTTTCATAACCCTTTACAGCACAAGGAAAAAGCAGAGTCAAAAAGGAAGCCGTAACAATTATTTTTCTTTTCATAAAACGCTCCTAAAAATTATTTTTTATCATTCAAAACGCTCAGCGCTGATCCCTCTAAAACTTTTACTAATTGAGAGTTTTCAACATCTCTAGAACAAGAACACAAACCTTTTAACCTACCCATCACCCTGCAACAACAGACGATCATCGTCAACAGATTTTCCAAATTGTTGTAAAAGGTCTTGAGCTGTCAGTTTTTCACGCTCAGGCCCTGAAACATCATAAATAACTTTACCTTCATGCAACATGATGGTTCGGGTACCATAGTGCAAAGCTTGATGAAGGCTATGCGTAACCATAAGGGTTGTTAAATTTTTCTCTTTAACAATTTTCTGGCTTAAGTCCATGACATAGGCAGCTGTCCGTGGATCTAAGGCTGATGTGTGTTCATCCAACAATAAGATCTTTAAGGGACTGAGGGTGGCCATCAATAAACTAACAGCCTGTCGTTGCCCCCCTGATAACAGTGACATTGATGTGTCCAATCGATCTTCAAGACCTAGATTCAGCTCTTTAAGGGCCGTATAAAATTGTTGACGTAGTTTTTTTGTTAATCCCCATGATAATCCCCGCTTTTCGCCCCTGGAAACAGCAAGGGCCATATTTTCAGCAATCGTAAGGTCAGCACACGTACCGGCCAAGGGATCCTGAAACACACGGGCCACCAAGCCCGCCCGTGCATAACTGGGAAGTTTGGTTACATCCATCCCATCAATCTTTAAATCCCCCTGAAATGGTAAAACTTCACCAGCAATTGAATTCAACAAAGTTGATTTTCCAGCACCATTACTTCCGATGACCGTAATAAATTCACCTTCGTTAATTTTTAGATTTAACCCACGCAAGGCTTTCTTTTCCGTGACGGTTCCTGGGGTGAACGTAACATGAATATTTCTTAAGATAATCATTCTTTTCCCCTTTTATGATGAAGCTTTGACGCGATGTTTTAACGATGGCAAAAACATCGCTAACGCTACAAGAACAGCTGTTACTAAATTGACGTCAGAGGCTTGCAGGCCAAAATCACCTACATTTAAAGCCGTTGCGATCACCAATCGGTGTAAAATAGTTCCAAGAACACAGGCTAAAAGAGCCTGTAAAATGGTACGCGTTGGTAAAAGCGCCTGTCCAATAATCACAGCGGCTAAACCAATAATAATGGTTCCTAATCCCATAGTCACATCGGCAAACCCATGAACCTGAGCAAACAAAGCCCCTGCTAAAGAGACCAAAGCATTTGAAAGACTTAATCCTACCCAAATCATCGCTTTGTCATTAATTCCTTGGGCGCGACCCATGCGGGGATTATTACCCGTGGCACGAATAGCAAGACCCAGTCGAGTATTGAGGATAATGTAAACAAAGGCTACGAAAAGAGCTGTTATGTATAACAATGGAATTAAATGCACCGATCCCCAAGTTGGTATTGAAGAAAACCATTCGTTCAGGATGGTTTTTTCCCCTAACAAAGCAATGTTGGGACGTCCCATGATGCGTAAATTGATGGAATAGAGAGCTGTCATGGTTAAGATCCCTGCCAAGAGATTAAGCATCCGTAAGTGTGTTGAAAGCCAAGCTGTGGCCCAACCTGCTAGAGCTCCAGCCATTATTGCGGCCAAGGTCGCGAAGCCAGGATGAATGCCCTGGGTAATAAGAATGGCACAAACCGCAGCGCCTAAAGTAAAACTACCATCCACCGTCATGTCCGGAAATTGCAACGTGCGAAAGGAAAGGAAAACCCCCATCGCAACCAGGCTGTAAATTAACCCCAGCTCAATAGAACCGATAAACTGAATCCAATTCATAATAATAATTTCCCTGTTCTTATTTTCCTATGATTTCTGCTTTTTGCAGCATATCAGGTGGAAGAGTCACCCCCATACGATGGGCAGCTTTTTCATTGATAAAAAGTTTTAAAGGATGATCTGTCAATACAGGAAGGGTTGAAACCGGAGTTCCCTGTAAAGCCTGAACGACCAGATGCCCCGCTTTCTCACCCAGGGCATGACGATCATAACCATAGGTTGCCACAGCTCCCATCTCTACAGATCCCTTATCGGCCGCAATCACAGGAATTCTATGACGTTCCGCCACAAGAACAATACTGCCAAGGGCCGAAACGGCTGTATTATCATTGGGAATGTAAATAGCTTGGACTTTGTCAATCAAACTTTGGGTTGCTGCCGTTACATCACTTGTCTTGCTGGCTGTTGCCTCAACAAGGGTAATATTTTCTGCGGCCAAGATTGACCGTAATGTTTGAACCATTTTGCTGGAGTTATCTTCCCCAGGATTATAAATCACGCCCAGTGTTTTAAGAAAAGGAACCAGGCTTTTTATAAGATGGATTTGAAAGGGAATACCAAGGGCATCACTGACACCGGCTACAGACTCGCTCCTTGAAGTAAGGTTTTTAACCAATTTGGCTTCTAAAGGGTCTGTAACAGCCGTAAAAATTAAAGGGATATTTTGTTTTAAACAGGGTGCCAAAGCTGCCTGAGCCGAAGGGGTTGAAATAGCCACCATAACTTTTGGTTGTTGACTGAGAAGTTGGTTCACAATTTGGGCTGCTGTGGCCATATTACCCTGGGCATTTTGATAAACGATTTTGACGGTTTGGCCATCAATATAACCCGCCTTAGCAAGGGCCTGTATAATTCCATAACGTTCTTGGTCAAGGGATGGATGTTCTATGATTTGTGTAATGGCAATAATAGGTAAGCAGACACCAGAAGTATGATTTTTTTCAGAAGAATTCCAGAAGATGAACTTAACACTAATAACAACAAAAAGACTTACAACAAGGGTTAAAGAAACTTTACGATTCATGGTGATAAAAGATCTTTCTTACTAATGGGGTCGATATAAAGGCGATTAAAATTCCAAAAAAAGCTTTTAAATCGATGATGGCAAAAACATGCCTTTTTAAAAAGCAAGGATTGATGAACCATAGCCCATGACCTCGTTAAGTAAATACCTTTGCAGTATGCCGTACAAATCAGAGAATTGACAACCCTGTTTATAGCGGCATCTTTTGATTATAGGAAGAAAATATTAACAGATTTTTGCAGATTATTAACTTTTTAAGTTCATACTTAAAGGTGAGATTTGAAAAAATGATTTTTATTTTGGCCGAACTATTTTTGTAAAGAGGGAAAAACGTGAAAAAACAATTCAAACCTATTTTACTTGTTTTCAGCTTTTTGGGTGTCATTATTTGGCATCATCAAGCAACCCTTTTCCAAAGACATATCCATCAGAACCTAGAAAAAATGAAAGAGTTAGCAGGTCCCTGCTTTCAGGTGGGCGAGGTTGTGGTTTCAAAGTATCTTTTTAAAGCAGAATTTAAAAAACCCGTTCTTGAGTTAAATCGTCAAAATTTAGAAGCCTTTGTTAGAAAACTTTTTCCTCATTCCAACGTTTTCAAAACCAGCCAAGACAGCAAAGAATCAAGTTTTCATTTTAATTATCGTTTAGCGGATCGTTTGGTCTTATCCTACAATCCCTTTTGGCGAGAGCTTACCCTCTTTTCTCATGGTGATGGTGAATTGGGATTTCAAATGGGGGATTGTAAAGCCAATATGCTGATTCCCGATCGAGAGGAAATCAATCAGGGGAAAGTAAAAATTGCGTTTGCTCTTCCTTCGTGGTTGCAGGCTGTAAAGAATATGATCAGTTCCTCCCAACAACAAACTCTTTTTAAAATTTCTTCTTCAGCCCGTAAAACGCACATTCTTGATGCCCAAAGCCAGCAACCATTTTATACAGATGATTACACCTCCACGGCCCTAAAAGTGGCCAAGAAAACTCTTAAAAATCAAAATTATTATATTGTCTCAACAGACCTTAAAGCTGAGAACGTTAGGTTTTATCCGGCCCTAGCATCGGTTTTTTCCTGGTTAAAACCTTCTGTTTTGACAGGACTTTCTCATTATGTGAAACATGAAAAATTTAAACTTAATGAGGATGAACTTCAAAATTTTCTAGAGGTACTAAAACAGCAAATCATCACACAACAATTTGATCCCTTATCCCTGATAGCCGCTATTCCAAGTGTGGAATTTTCAGAAGAAATTCAAGATCAGCACACTGCTATGGATTTAAAGGTAAAACAATTTGTCGACTATAACCGTCAAGATCATTCGTTAAAGATGGATGCTGATTATGAATTCCAGGCAAAGGAAAACTGGCCTGACTATTTTGAAAGTGTAATCCAATCCTATCATGATTTTGTTAATAAGTTTTTTGCCTCTAAGCATCCTGTAACGACGGTGCCATGGCAAAATTGGAAAGGAATGATTGATCATTTGCCAGAAGCGGGCCCCTTAAAAGGTGGTTACAAGTTGACTTTACACAATCTGCAAAAGGGTCCTCTTCAAAGCCAAGGTGAACTTAAATTCGCAAACAAAGATTGTAGTTTTTTGGCAAAAGGTGAATATAAATCCGACCAAAGCTTAAGCATCGATTTAGAGTTGGAAAACCACGAAAAAATAATGGATGCCTTGCAACATTATTTTTCAAAGGCCGTTGACAACCAAACGTTTAAGGTTATTTTACCCGCCCTTAAGGAAGAATTGGTAAAGTATATTCAAAAATTAAGCACGCCCAAAGATGAGAAAAACCCTCATCTACGCGTAATTCCTCTACGATTTGATTTTCAAAAACAACTTTTTACAGTCTCTGGCCTTTCTTTAGACGATCCGATTGTTTTGGCTCTTTTAAAGATGATTCTTTATTGAACGCTGTTGGAATCTGGAAAAAATTTCTTAGCCCTTAAAAGAAGCGCACAAGGCGTCACAAAAAGCGTCAGGGAAGAAGCAAACAAAATTCCATAAACGATACAGGTCGAAAGCAAGATCCACCATTGGGTTGAGGGAGCACCTTGAGTAATGTTAAAATTCAGAAAATCAATATTAATACCAAACATAATCGGCAGCAGCCCCAAGATGGCGGTTAGCTTGGTTAAAATAACGGGACGAAGTCTTTGGCGACATGTCTCAACGACAACCTTTTTAACATCTTGTAAAGTTGGCGATTGAATGTTTGTTTTCATTTCCTCCAGCAATTTATCATAGGTATCAATCAGAATAATATTATTTGAGACAATAATACCAGCCAGAGCAATAACACCGATGCCACCCATCACAATACCAAAGGCTAAATTATGAATTATTAACCCAATAAAAATTCCTACCGTCGACATTACAACAGCACTCAGGACCAAGCCCATACTGAAAAAGCTGTTAAATTGAGTTACCAAAATGGTAGCAACCAAAAAGATAGCCACGCCAAAAGCTTTTGCCAAAAAGCCACTGGCTTCATTTGTGTCTTCATCTTCACCTTTAAAGAGAACACGAACATTCGAATCAACAGGATTATCTTTAAGCCAGGCTTGAATTTCTGCAATCTTATCCCCCACCAAAACATTGGGGGCAACATCTGCCTTAAGAGATAAAACTTCATCACCATCCAAATGATAAACTTTAGCAACACGGGGTTGGGCGACTCTTTCGACAAAACGACTTAAAGGAATAGGGCCCATCCTCGATTGAACTTTCAATTGGTCAAGCTGGTCTAAAGTTCGGTACTCAGGGGGGAAGCGTACAACAATATCGACCTCATCTTTATTATTCTCTGGACGATAATGACCAACAATAGCACCGTTGGTAACAAGCTTAATGGTGTTACCAATCGTTGTAAGATCACACCCGAGGCGCATAGCCTCTTCACGATCAATTTTAAGCTGCCACTCAATACCGGGAAGGGGTAAATTGTCTTCAATGGCCACCAAACCTGGTAACTGTTCCATGAAGTTTCGAACTTTTAAAAGGCTTGGCTTCAACAAATGGCTACTGAGGGACAAAAATTCAATTTGAATAGGCTTGCCTGAAGAAGGGCCGGCTTTTTCCCGCCTGACTTCGACAAAAATCCCGGGGATTATTCTTGTTTTTTGTTCTATTTCTTCTAGAATTTGAACGGCTTTTCTGCGTTTTTGCCAATCGATAAATTCTATAGTGATAACGCCTGCAACATAATCGGCAAGTTCTTCCTGACTGTTGGACGATTGCTCACCCACACGGCTATAAACAGACTTCAATTCAGGCATACTAAGAATAACTTTTTCTACCTGTCCGACAAGCTCTTCCTTTTCATAGATAGAAAGATTTCCTCGAGCGTGAACATAAATAGCCGCCGCATCCGGTTCAACATCAGGGAAAAATTCAACTCCCTTGCCGACGAAACTGTGTAATAATTTGACAGCTATCAGAATGACAACAGAACCTTGTAAAACTCGTTTAGGATTGTCTAACCCCCTATTTAAAAGTCTTAAATACCATTCCATAAAGGAAGAATCCGTTTGGGTGGTGGAATGAGACGTATGGGGTGGAATTGTCATTAAACTGGCAATGGCTGGTACAAAAATAAGAGCCATCAAAAGTGAAGAG
>JAJZHT010000059.1 GCA_021804455.1 Pseudomonadota bacterium
GAAAGCTTTGCAACAACCGGGACAGTACGCAAGAAGCCGCTCCTCAGCAAAGGTTATTGCTGTTACAGGCAGCGCTGGGAAAACCACAACCAAAGAATGGTTGGCCCAAGTCTTGGGTTCTTTTGGTTCCACTGTTTTTTCAAAGGCCAGTTATAATAATCACCTTGGCGTTCCTTTAAGCCTTGCTCAGTTAGAGCCAGACACCCAGTTCGGGGTTTTTGAAGTTGGCATGAATCATGGTGGTGAAATTGAGCCTCTTTCCCAATTAATACAGCCGGATATAGCTATCATTACGACGATTAGCGAGGCTCATTTGGGGTATTTTGATTCTATTGAAGCGATTGCAGAGGAAAAATCGAACATTTTTAAAGGCCTAAAACCAGGCGGTACAACGATTTTGAATCATGATAATCCTTTTTATGAATTCTTCGCCCACAAAGCCCAACACCATGGCGCCAAAAGAATCCTAAGTGTAGGACAAAAAAAAGGATCTTACATCCAATTGATAGAGGCTTGTTACGACGATTCATGCCATCAAACCCTTGTAAAATTTAAGATGGGTGAGGATATTCTAACATATTCTTTGGACTTGGTCGGGGAATATTACGTTATCAACAGTTTGATGGTATTGGCAGCAACAAAGGCTTTGGGTTTAGATCTTGATCATTCTATCGAAGCCGTGCAAACGCTAAAGCCCATTGCAGGCCGTGGGCAAAGGTATACCCTTTGTTTGACGCCTGGTAAAACCATAACCTTGATTGATGATGCCTATAATGCCCATCCAACTTCTATGAAATCGGGTTTAAGTAGCTTGGCTCAAATTCAAAGCTCGGGCAGAAAAATTGTGGTTCTGGGAGAAATGAGAGAGTTAGGAGACAAAGCCGATTGTTATCATAAAGAATTAATACCTTTACTGAACGAAGCAGGTGTTGATCTCATTTTTGCAACCGGCCCTTGTCTGAAACCTGTTTTTGATGCTTTTCTACCTCAACAACAAGGGGCTTTCCAAGAAAACGCCCTCGACTTATGGCAGCCTTTATTGGAAAGTTTGCGCGATGGAGATACGGTTTTTATTAAAGGGTCGAATGGTACTAAGGTTTATACCCTTGTTCATAAACTTTTATCCTTACATCAAGATGTTCTTTCCTCCCATTTAGACGTGGCTTAATCTTATTATGCTTTATTCCCTGCTTTACCCTTTGTCTGAATATTATTCTTTTCTAAATTTATTCCGATATATTACTTTTCGTACAGCAGGAGCCATCTTAACAGCCCTTATCATCAGTTTTGTTTGTGGAAAACCGATTATTCATTGGCTAAAAAGTAAGCAGCAAGATGGTCAGCCTATACGGGCAGACGGTCCAGAAAGTCATCTTGTTACCAAAAAAGGGACTCCTACCATGGGAGGGTGCCTCATTCTTTTGGCAATGACTTTGAGTACGTTGCTTTGGACCGATTGGTCTAACCCTTTTATTTGGATTGCCTTGTTGGTAACATTAGGGTTTGGTGCTTTGGGCGCCTATGATGACTTTTTAAAACTGACTAAGCGCAATTCCAAAGGATTACCGGGCAAGGTTAAATTACTGGGTCAGATTACCTTGTCTTTAGTAGCAGTCTATTATGTTACTCTTTACACAGCCCCGAAATTAGCCCACTGTTTGACATTCCCCTTTTTAAAAGAGTTTGTTTTGAATATGGGATATGCCTACTATCTGTGGGCTGCTTTTGTGGTGGTAGGGGCTTCTAATGCTGTCAATTTAACCGATGGATTGGATGGGTTGGCCATCGTTCCTGTCATGATTGCTGCTGCCTGCTTTTGCTTGATTAGTTATGTGGTGGGCAATAATATTTTTGCCCATTATTTACAGCTTCACCCTATCCCTAATACAGGTGAATTAACAATCTTTTTGGGGTCTATTATCGGAGCAGGCCTTGGATTTTTATGGTTTAATGCCCCTCCTGCTAAAGTTTTTATGGGGGACACAGGGTCTCTTGCCGCGGGAGGAGCTTTAGGAATTGTGGCTGTCATTACCAAACACGAGATTGTTTTAGCCATTGTGGGGGGATTGTTTGTTTTGGAAGCTGTTTCTGTTATTTTGCAAGTTGGATACTTTAAATTAACGGGAAGGCGTATTTTCCTTATGGCCCCTATTCATCACCATTTTGAGAAAAAGGGCTGGGCTGAGCCAACGATTGTAATACGTTTTTGGATTATTGCGAGTATCTTGGCTTTGGCAGGGCTCTCTACATTGAAATTAAGGTAAAGAAACGGATCATGCAAACAGGTTTTGCAGGTAAAATATTTTTAGTCCTAGGAATGGGGCGGTCGGGTCAAACGACCGCGTCTTGGCTTCGTAACCAAGGAGCGGAGGTTTTAACCTTTGACGATAAACAAAAGGATCAAACATCATCCTGTCTTTTGGAAGAGGATAGAATTCCTTGGGAATCTTTGGCTGCAGTGGTTCAAAGTCCTGGAGTCCCCTATAGCTTTCCTAGGTCGCACCGTTTCACTTTGTTGGCAAAGGCGAAAAAAATCCCCATCCTCACGGATATTGATTTATTATGTCAGGCGAATCCTGAATCTCAATTCATTGGCATTACTGGGACCAACGGTAAGTCGACAACGACGGCTTTAATAGGCCACATTCTTCAAACTCAGGGTTATTCTTGTGCCATAGGTGGGAATATTGGCATACCCGTCCTGTCTTTGCCTTCTTTAGGGACCAATGGAATTTATGTTTTAGAACTTTCTTCCTTCCAACTTGAAATTTCTTCCGCATTGCCCTTAACAATTGCCGCCTGGCTGAATTTCAGTCCTGATCATTTAGATCGTCATGGAAACCTTGATAATTACCTAACTGCCAAAAGAAAGATTTTCCTAAATTGCCACCAAGCGGTTGTTGTTAAAGATGATCCATCCTCTGCGGAACTTTATCAGTCGTTAATCCAGCAAGGAAAAAAAGTTACAGCTATTTCCTGTCATCATCGTGCTGATATTTGGGTAAAGGAAGGAATTTTGCACGATGCACACCAAAAGTGTTCTATGGATCTACGATCGATTGAAACCTTGCAAGGACTTCATAATTATCAAAACGCTAGTGTGGCTTATGCTGTTTGTAAACAGATGAACCTTTCTGTGGACGCCATTGAAAAAGGATTAAGGACTTTCCCAGGGCTCTCTCATCGACAAGAAATTGTGGGTCGTTTGGGTCATATTACCTTTGTAAACGACAGCAAAGCCACTAACGCAGAGGCTGTGTCTCATGCTCTTGTTCGTTATCAAGGGTACCGTTTGTATTGGATCGTCGGTGGCATTGCTAAAAGTCAAGGTATCAAGCCGTTGCAGTCTTTTTTCCCCTTTATTCATCAGGCTTTTTTAATCGGTCAATCACAGCAAGAATTTGCTAAAACATTCGATGGAAAAGTCCCTTATATGTTTTCTGAAACTTTAGACAGGGCTTTGGATCAGGCGATACAAGCAGCCCGACAAGATTCTTCCTCTGACAAGGTGGTTATACTTTTGTCACCAGCCTGTGCCAGTTATGACCAGTTTGAAAGTTTTGAACATAGGGGTGATATGTTTCGCCAACAGGTTCAAACGGCTTTAGAGTCTTTACGATGATTCCGGCAACTTTTACCAAACGAGATAACAGTCTTTTAGGCAGTTGGTGGTGGACTATGGATCGATGGACGTTGGGTGCCATCTTTGCCATTATTGGTCTGGGCGTCTTATTAAGTTTTGCAGCCAGCCCTCCCGTAGCTGAAAGACTTAATCTTGGTACTTTTTTCTTTGTAAAACGCCATTTAATCATGGTGATTCCAACCGTTTTGATGATAGTAGGAATCTCACTTCTGTCCCCCAGGCAGATCCGTCGCCTTGCTGTTTTGTTGTATGGCGTAGGGATTGGTTTATTAATCATGACTTTACTAAGCGGGGCTGAAATCAAGGGTGCTCGCCGTTGGCTGATGATTGGCAGTCTGTCTATTCAGTCATCAGAATTTATTAAACCAGCTTTTACGATCTTGGTGGCCTGGATGTTGGCTGAAAAATACCGTAATCCTCCTTTTCCTGGGTTGCTGATTTCCTTGAGTTTACTGGGGCTTTTGGTTCTTCTTTTGTTATTACAACCTGATCTCGGTATGACATTAGTGGTTGTTTCAACCTGGATTGGTCAACTTTTTATTGCTGGAATGCCCCTGTTGTGGATGGGTTTTTTGGCTGCCTCAGGTATTATTGGTTTATGTGGGGCTTATTTTTTGTTTCCCCATGTCAGTCGTCGCATCGATCAATTTTTAGACCCCAGCTCGGGCGATCCAAGACATGATTTATACCAGGTTCATCAGTCGTTAGAAGCCTTTAAGAACGGCGGTTTTTTTGGCAAAGGTCCAGGAGAAGGTATCATCAAAAGACATGTTCCTGATGCCCATGCTGACTTTGTATTTTCTGTGGCAGGTGAAGAATTCGGTTTAATAGTATGTTTGATCTTGGTGGGATTGTTTGCGTTTGTTGTTGTACGTTCGTTGTTGCGGGCGATGCAGACCTCCAGCGCCTTTGTTATTATGGCAACCGCTGGATTGGCTATTCAATTTGGATTGCAGGCCTTTGTTAACATGGCCTCGGCTTTGCACCTTATCCCCACCAAAGGTATGACCATGCCCTTTATAAGTTATGGCGGATCATCATTAATAGCCTTAGGTATGGGCATGGGTATGTTGTTATCTTTAACACGCCGTCGACATGGCTTAACGGAGGTTTTATGAGACGCCATCCACACAAACCCCTTTATATTCTTGCCAGTGGTGGCACAGGGGGGCATTTATTTCCTGCCTTAAGTTTGTGCGAAAAATTAAAACAATATGGCCGACGGGTCTTTTTAATCACAGACCAAAGAAGTAAAAATTTTAATAACTTACAAAACTTTGATCAAGTTTATGTCCGTACGATGTCTCATCATGCCCCGGTCATAGGGCGTGGAATCCTCTATCTTTCTTTATTATGGCAAACGCTTTATTGTTATTGGCTTTACCGAAAAATCCAGCCAACCCTTGTTGTGGGGTTTGGGGGGTATCCCTCAATTCCACCAGTATTAGCAGCGCAACTAAGAGGTATTCCTACTATTATTCATGAACAAAATGCTTTACTGGGAAAAGCTAACCGTTTTTTAGCAAAGCGTGCCTATCGGGTGGCAACCTCGTTTCAAAGTTCTGAAAAAACCCTTCTTCATACAACCTTTACAGGCAACCCGATTCGTGCGGAAATTGCGGCTTTAAATGCCCAACCCTATATAAAGCCAGAAACGAACCAACCCTTTCATATTCTTGTTACGGGCGGAAGCCAAGGTGCAAGAATTTTTTCCGACGTTGTTCCCCAGGCTTTGATCAGCTTACCTCTTGATTTACAAAGGCGTTTAAGCATCGTACAACAATGTCGTCCTGAATTTATGGCCAGAACCAAAGTAACCTATCGTCAATCCTTCTTAGATGTTCATTTGACATCCTTTATTACAGATATCGCGGCTGAGTATCAAAAAGCTCATTTAGTTATTGCACGATCCGGTGCCTCAACAGTCGCTGAATTGGCTGCAACCAAAAAGCCTTCTATTTTAGTTCCTTACGCGGCCTCCTTAGAAGCCGATCAAATGAACAATTCGGAACCCCTACGAAAAGCAGGGGCTGCCTGGGTTTTTAAGGAGGATGACTTTACTCCCGAAGCTTTGGCTTCTCTTTTGGAAAACCTCATGAAAAACCCTGATCTTTTGGTTAATACCTCTAGAAACATAGAAAAATTTAGCAAACTCGATGCAACTCAAGCCCTTGCAAATACAGTTGCGGAAGTCATTGGAGATTTGCTAATTTCCAAAGAATAGACCTTTTATCATTTTGTTTTTATGCATATTCCAACTTTAAAAGTGCAACACATCCATTTCGTCGGTATCGGGGGTATTGGTATGAGTGGCATCGCTGAAGTTTTGCATAATCTTGGTTATTTGGTAAAGGGAAGTGACGTTAGCGAGAATTATAACACCCAACGCCTTCAAAATTTAGGGATCAAGATCGCCCTTGGTCATCACCCCCAAAATATTCAAGGTGCGCAAGTTGTCGTGGTATCCTCAGCTGTACGGGCTGATAATTGTGAGGTTTTGGCCGCGCGCAATCTGGGGATTCCTGTTATTCAAAGGGCAGAAATGCTGGCAGAATTGATGCGACTGAAACGTTCGATTGCTGTCTCTGGGACTCATGGAAAAACCACTACAACATCTTTAATAGCAGCTTTGCTTGATGTGGCCGGTTTGGATCCCACCGTTATTAACGGTGGTATTATTAATGCCTACCATACGAATGCTCGGTTGGGGTTAGGCGATTGGACCGTTGTCGAGGCGGATGAATCGGATGGAAGTTTTACCAAATTGCCCGCAACTTTGGCGATTGTGACCAACATTGACCCAGAACATATGGAGTTTTACGGCACACTTGATTCTTTAAAACAGGCTTTTTTAAGATTTCTGTCTAACATTCCTTTTTACGGTTTAGCAATTTTATGTGCCGATCACCCGAATGTTCGTGCTTTATTTCCCTTGATAACAGATCGTCGAGTTGTGACCTATGGTTTTGAAGAGACTGCTATGATTCGTGCGGTCAATCTTCGACAAACTCCTACATCTACCCTGTTTGACGTGGAAATTGCACGCCCCTTACCTTCTTATACGGCCTTTCTTAATCCCAGCCATGTTATAGCCTTGCCCCGTAAATTAAAAAACCTTTGTCTTCCCATGGTGGGGCGCCATAATGTTCAAAATGCCTTGGCGGTTATTGCTGTAGCGGACGAATTGGGATTAAAAGAGGCAACAATTCGCCAAGCCTTTGAAACCTTTAAGGGGGTCAAGCGTCGTTTTACCTGTGTGGGGGTCGTTCATGATGTAGCAATCATTGATGATTATGCTCACCATCCTGTTGAAATAAGAACTGTTATTCAGGCCGCTCAACAAGCCTGCCAAGGAAATTTGTGGGTGGTGATGCAACCGCACCGCTATACCCGCCTTAGCCATTTGTTCCAAGACTTCACGGAATGTTTTGAGGGTGCAGCCTGTGTTATTTTAGCACCTGTTTATTCTGCCAATGAAGAACCTATTGAGGGGGCAGCTTCGG
>JAJZHT010000060.1 GCA_021804455.1 Pseudomonadota bacterium
TGTGCTGCGATTAAAAGTTTATATTTTGAAAGATGTTTCATCGAATCGTACCTCGAAATTAGAATTTTAATTTAATTTTATATAAATTTTTAAATAAGTATATATAAAAAATAATTTTTTATGAGATTAGCAATCTTTTCTTCCAAGACGGCCGCTTTTAAGAGGAATGGTTTTTCTTGATTTCCTGATGGTTCAATGGTGATATCGAGAAAAGAAAGCGATAAAAGCTTTATTTTCATGATATCGAACCCTGATTCTTTCTCTTTCACCCATTCTCTTATAACGGGAACGAGCGTTATTATGGAGGTGATGAAAACATTACCCACGACATGTGGTGTTTACCGCATGATAGGTCACAAAGAGAGGGTGTTGTACGTTGGAAAAGCCAAAAACCTCAAAAAAAGAGTTTTTTCTTATACCCAAACCGATAAACTTCCCCATCGCTTGCAACGTATGGTTGCCGAAACCATACGAATGGAAGTTGTCACAACTCACACAGAAACAGAAGCTTTGCTTTTAGAAAGTAACCTTATTAAAAAGCTGCAGCCTCACTACAATATTCTTTTAAAGGATGATAAGTCCTTTCCTTTTATTCTCTTAACAGGGGATCACCCCTTTCCAAGGTTAGCAAAACACCGAGGACCGAAAAATATTAAAGGTGATTATTATGGTCCGTTTGCCTCGGTTTTGGCGGTTGATGAAACTTTGTTAATGCTGCAACGGGTCTTTCAAATTCGTAATTGCCGAGATACTTATTTCGCGGCACGAACACGCCCCTGTTTACAATATGATATCAAGCGCTGTACAGCCCCTTGTGTAGAGAAGATCCGCCAAAGTGACTATCAGGAGCTTGTTCAACAAGCTAAAAATTTCCTATGTGGTAAAACCGATCAAGTTCAACAATATTTGGCCCATCGGATGCTGCAAGCCAGCGATAAAAGAGAATACGAAAAAGCTGCAGGGTACCGAGATCGTCTCCGTTTATTAACCCATATTCAATCAAAACAACGCATTAATGTCAGGGGGGTGCACGATGCAGATATCATGGGTTTAGCCCAGTTAGGGGGACAGACATGTGTGCAAGTGTTCTTTTTTCGTTATGGTTCAAATTTCGGTACGGATTCTTTTTTCTTAAAGCAGAGCAGTGAAGAAACAGCAGAGGATAGCCTAGCGGCTTTTATTAAGCAATTTTACCAAGAAAGGCAACCACCCCCTTTGGTATTATTAAGTCACCGTCCGACTGAATTTTCCTTAATTTGCCAGGCGTTAAAAAGTCATCATAAACAAGTAACTGCTTGGGAAATTCCTAAAAAAGGTTCCAAGAAAGAATTGGTGGATCATGCCATAGCGAATGCTAAAGGAAGTTTAGAACGTCAACACTCGGCCTCGGCAAGTATGGCAAAGATCTTCAAGGAATTGGTTGAACAGTTTTCTTTACCAACGTTGCCCAAACGTATTGAAATTTATGACAACAGCCATTTACAGGGGCAGCAGGCCTATGGCGTCATGGTTGTTGCGACAGAACAGGGATTGGATAAAAAAGCGTATCGAAAGTTTACCATTAAACATGTTGTGGATAAACGAGATGATACAGCCATGATGAAGGAGGTCCTTCGACGAAGATTCTTACGCTCCTCGCAGGAGGACTGGACATTGCCTGATTTATTATTAATTGACGGGGGGCAGGGGCAACTAAGCTCTGCTTTACAGGTTTTACAGGAAATGGACTTCAATATTCCCGTGGTTGCGATTGCCAAAGGACCGGATCGCAACGCTGGAAAAGAGCGTTTTTTTATGCCGGGTTGCGAACCTTTCAGCTTACCTGGAAACAATGCCATTCTTCACTTTTTACAACGCCTTAGGGATGAAGCCCATCGGTTTGCAATTGGAACCCATAGGGCCAAACGCTCAAAAAATTTGGTTAAATCTGTTCTGGATGAAATTCCTGGAATTGGTTCTGCCCGTAAAAAGCTGTTGTTACAACATTTTGGTTCAGCAAAAGAAGTATCACGCGCTGGTCTTGCTGATTTGCAGACTATCCCTGGTATCAGCCAAGCTGTGGCGTTAAAAATTTACCAACATTTTCATGAGCGGTAAAAATTTTTAGGGTTGACGAGCCGAATTGATAGGGGGGACACCTTGTGTGGTGGAATATTCAAAATGAATGACTTCATCCGGGTATAAATGATGCCGAATGGCGTGGGCGGCTTGGGCAGCTTCGGCAAACCCTGTCAAAATTAACTTTAATTTATGGGGATAAGTTGCGATATCACCAATGGCATAAATGCCTGCGCGGTTGGTGGAAGCTGTTGTAGGATCAATACTGATATGGTTTTTGGTAAGCCCCAGGTCCCATTCAGCAATTGGACCTAAATTCATCGATAAGCCAAAGAAAGGAAGAAGATAATCAGCGGCAAGGACCTTTTTATCACCGGAAAGAGATTCAACCTCCACATGGGTTAATTGTCCCTTTTCTCCCCTTACTCCAGAAAGTTGATAGGGAATGGCCAGATCAAGAACACCTTCCAAAGCCAGTTGTTTAAGCCGATCTTCATTGGCGGGTGCCGCGCGGAATTTATCACGACGATGCACAACCGTAACACGGGCAGCAACCTCACTTAACGAAAGAGCCCAATCAACAGCAGAATCGCCTCCTCCAGCAATCACCACATTTTTTCCACGGTAACCTTCACGAGATCGAACAAAATAATGGATAGAATGCTCTTCAAAATCTTCAATATGGGCGAGGGGAGGACGATTGGGACCAAAAGCCCCCACACCCGCTGCAATAATAATGGCTTTTGCCTCAACAACGGTATGGCGACTGCCTGTTAAACGCCAACGCTTTCCTTCACAATCAAGGGCTTCTATGGTTTGGACTTGCTCTGACAGATGATAAACAGGGGAAAATGGTGCGGCTTGTTCGGCCAGATTTTTAGCCAAATCTCCCCCTAAAATGCTGGGGTAAGCTGGAATGTCGTAAATGGGTTTTTCTGGATACAGGGCTGCGCATTGGCCGCCCACTTGGTCCATGGCATCAAAGGCGTGGCATTTTAAACGCAACATCCCACATTCAAAAATAGCAAACAAACCAACTGGGCCTGTGCCAATAACAACGACATCTGTTTGGTGAATCATACGATAACCCTTTGAAATTAAAAAGGGAAGAATGCTTTACACAATCTTCCCCCCCATGACGTTTATAGTCTTTAAGAAATTTAGGCCGAGGCTTTGATCCGCTTAGCCAGGCGTGAAACCTTACGAGCGGCTGTATTTCGATGCAAGACTCCCTTCGTTACACCACGCTTAATTTCCTTTTCTGCTTGCACAAAAGCTTCTGATAAAAGCTTTTTTTCAGCGCTTTTAGACAAAAGATCTTCTAATTTTTTAATATAAGTACGAATGCGGCTGACACGACTTTTGTTAATTTCAGTACGACGCTCTGTTTTACGAATACATTTTTCAGCCGATTTATGCGATGCCATAGTTGAGTCCTTAAAAGCAATGAAGACAGTAAAAAAAGTTAGAGAAACCATTACATAAAAAACAGGGGTTGGTCAATATAATTGTTCAAAAGGACTTCCGGTTGAATCCGGAAACATTATCTTTTAGTATACCCGTTATAAAACGAAAGGATTGAACACTAATATGTCTTGCCAACCTGTGCGCGGCACGCGGGATCTTTTGGAAAAAGAGCTTGCTCAACATCACCATCTTGTTGAACAAGCCTATCGTATTATGCCCTTGTACGGGTATCAGGAAATTGAGACGCCCATTTTTGAATATACTTCTGTTTTCCAAAGAAGTTTGGGGGAAGCCTCGGATATTGTTGGCAAAGAAATGTACACCTTTTTAGATCGTAGTGGTGAATCGATCACCTTGCGTCCCGAGGGAACAGCAGCGGTCACACGCGCTATCCTTAGTGCAGGCTTAACACAAACGCTTCCACAAAAACGATTCTATAAAGGTCCTATGTTTCGTCATGAACGTCCCCAAAAAGGACGCTATCGTCAGTTTTATCAGTTGGGGGTTGAATGTTTTGGGATAGCTCAATCTTTCGTGGACGTCGAATGTATCGCTTTGGCAAATCAATTGCTTCAACAGTGGAAGATTCAGGATTATACTTTAACGATTAATACCCTGGGCGATCAAGAAAGCCGCCAGGCCTATCGCCAAGCTTTGATAAACTATTTCCGTCGCTATGTTCAAGATCTATCCCACGACAGTCAACTTCGTCTTGAGCGCAATCCTTTGCGTATTTTCGATTCAAAAGATCCTAAAGATCAGGCTCTGTTTCCTGAAGCGCCGGCATTTGAGGATTTCTTAAATGCTTCGTCCCGGCAATTTTTTGATCAGGTTCTAAAGGGGCTCCAAGACCTCCATATTCCCTTCACTCATAACCAGCGATTGGTTCGCGGCATTGACTATTACTGTCATACGGCGTTTGAGTTTACAGTCAAGGGCTTAGAAGCGGCACAAAATACCGTTTTGGCAGGGGGGCGCTATGACGGTTTGATGGAACAATTAGGGGGGCCCTCTTTACCCGGTATTGGCTGGGCCTGTGGATTAGATCGATTGGCTTTGTTGTTGCCCCCTTGTTTAACACCACCTTCTTCCTTGCGAATTGCTGTAATCGCCATGGGTGAGGAATTCCAATCGGTGGCTTTACAATGGGCTCAAACCTTGCGCCAACAATTCTTTTCTGTTGAAATGCCTTTCCATGGCAATGTGTCAAAGCGTCTAAAAGCTGCCGACAAGGCTGGTTGTCAAATAGCCTTGTTATTCGGTGAGGATGAGTATAAAACCCACCAGGTAAAAGTTCGACACCTTATGAATGACCAGCTAGAGAAAGAAAAGCTTGTCGCTCTCTCTGATATTGTTTCTTATTTATCCTCATTTAGGAAAGCGTAATTTATGTCTTTGGATCAAAAACTTGATCGTCTTTTGCAACGTCATCAAGATTTACGGGATGCTTTAGCAAGTCATACCATGGCCGATCCTTCTGATTTTGCGAAGCTTTCTAAGGAATATGCCGATCTTAGCGAGGTAGCAGAAACCATCAGCCATTTGCGTAAGCAACAACATGATTTAAAAGAAGCCGAGCTTTTAGCCCATGACAATAGTTTGGACGTTGACATGCGTGAATTGGCCCATCAGGAATGGCAAAATCTTAAAGAATTAATCCCAAATTTAGAGCATCAAATTCAATTATTATTGCTTCCCAAAGATGCAGACGATGACCGTAGTGCCATCTTAGAAATTCGTGCGGGAACAGGCGGGGAGGAGGCAGGGCTTTTTGCTTCTGATTTATTGCGTATGTATCAACGGTATGCTGCCCTGAAAGGCTGGAAGTTTGAATTGCTTAACAGTACCGATACAGGCTTGGGGGCTATTCGTGAGGCCAGTGCTTCGATCACAGGAAAGGGTGTTTTTGCGCGTCTTAAGTTTGAATCAGGGGTGCATCGGGTTCAACGCGTTCCGCAAACGGAAGCAAGCGGACGTATTCATACTTCAGCCGCTACGGTTGCCGTCTTGCCAGAGGTTGAGGATGTCGACATTCAAATTGATGAAAAAGATTTACAAATTGATGTTTATCGAGCCTCTGGTGCGGGTGGGCAACATGTTAACACAACAGACAGTGCGGTTCGCATCACCCATATTCCCACAGGTGTTGTGGTAACCCAACAAGACGAACGTTCCCAACATAAAAACAAAGCGAAAGCGATGAAAATTCTCCGGGCTCGTTTATACGAAGCAGAACGACTACGTCAAGAAAGGGAACGAGCTGCCAGCCGTAAAAATCAGGTAGGTTCCGGAGATCGGTCCGAGCGAATTCGAACCTATAATTTCCCCCAAGGTCGTGTCAGCGATCACCGTATTAACTTAACATTATACAAAATTGACCCAATACTGGCCGGTGAAGCTTTAGACGAAATCATCGATGCTTTGATTTCTCATGACCAAGCTGAAAAATTAGCTCAGGCTGTTGAATGACCATGACCGATCCCACAAAAAAAGTTTTAGTAACAGGGGCGGCTGGTTTTATTGGCTTTCACGTCTGCAAGCGTTTGTTAGAACAATCGTACTATGTAATAGGGATTGATAATTTAAATCCCTATTACAGCGTACAACTTAAAAAAGACCGACTGAAACAATTACAGTTCTATTCAAACTTTCGATTTTACCAAGCGGATATTGGTGACAAGAAAATGATCGAGGAGATTTGGCAAAAAGAGGCACCGCTTATTCAGGTTATTCATTTGGCTGCCCAGGCAGGCGTACGGTATTCCTTGGTGGATCCTTATTCCTATATTCACAGTAACGTAACCGGTTTTACTGTCATTTTAGAACAATGCCGCCATCAGCCGAATTTTAAACATCTGGTTTATGCCAGCACCTCGTCCGTTTATGGTCTGAATAAAACCTTGCCTTTTTCAGAGAATCAACGTGTCGATCATCCTGCTTCTTTATACGCGGCTACGAAACGGTCGAATGAATTGATGGCACAGTCTTATTACCATCTCTACAAACTGCCTGTCACAGGCCTTAGGATGTTTACAGTATATGGCCCCTGGGGACGTCCTGATATGTCATTATTTAAATTTACCCAATCTATCCTGGCAGGGGATACGATTGATGTTTATAACCACGGCAGGATGAGCCGTGATTACAGTTATATTGATGATATTGTTGATGGAATTTTAGCCTCTTTTTTTCATTGTCCTTCTTTTTCAGAACTTGATCACCCTATTTACAATTTGGGCAATCACCAAAAGCAAACTTTGATGACCTTTATTGAGGTTTTGGAGCAAATTTTGGGCATCAAGGCAAAGAAAAATTTCATGCCTTTACAGGCGGGTGACATTGTTGAAACTCTCAGTGATATTAAAAAGGCGCAAACAATTTTAGGATATCATCCCAAGATAGGGATTCATCAGGGAATCAGTAAATTTGTTTCTTGGTATCGCTCTTATTTTCAAAATCGAGTCTCATGATGACAGTAAGACCTCCTGTCCAACTTCTTACTTCCGAACAAGCCCGTAAGGAA
>JAJZHT010000061.1 GCA_021804455.1 Pseudomonadota bacterium
CTGGCTAAATAACGGGCAATGGTGCCTTTACCAGCCCCCGCAGGACCATCGATTGCAACAATCACCCCAGAATCCATTGACCTAATTCTTAAAAATGTTAACAATCAGAGTGCTTAGCATAATTTAACCGCCAATCCAATCAAGAAAAGGATTTTTGATGTTTTCTGCCATTTTAGGGATTTTTGTGGGCTATCTTTTCGGAACGGTTCCTTTTGGCTTAGTAATGACGAAATGTTTTAAGCTCCCCGATATCCGGCATATGGGCTCTGGCAATATTGGGGCCACCAATGTTTTGCGAACAGGGCACAAACTAGCGGCCTTTTTAACCCTTTTTTTCGATGGTCTGAAAGGTTTCGTCGTTTCATGGTTGGGCTTAAAACTTCTAGGGCCTGATGATATTTTGGTTTACGGAATGGGTTTGGCAGCGATTGTGGGCCACGTTTGGCCTGTGTGGTTGAAGTTTCGGGGAGGCAAAGGGGTAGCCACAGCCTTAGGCGCTTACTTGGCGTTAAATCCATTGCTTGCCGGGATCCTGATAATTGTATGGCTTATAGTGACAAAGATTTTTCGTATTTCGTCTTTGTCCGCTTTAATCAGCTTTGCATTCGCCCCCCTGATAAGCGTAGGCCTTGTTTACAGGGGAATGGCCTATTCCCCCTTAATTTACTTTTGTTGTGCGGTAACCGTTTTAATTTTTTATACTCACCGCCCTAACCTTAGGCGTCTGATAACGGGCGAAGAAACCTCCCTTAAAATTTAAAGACACTAACTCCGTTGGGCGTATTTTTGCTGAATGGATTTTAATTTCTGGTGGTCTAAAACCATCACTACATTGGGGGAGTTTTGTTGATGATGGTTAAGGTAGGCCGCCCAACTTTGAGGATTCTTAGCAATACCTAGCCGAACCAACCTACAATCAGCGCTTTCTTGAACAAAAGGTTTCTCAACCTCAGTTGGTTCGGCTAAAAAATCTGTTCTTAAAATCTCTAAAAGATGACTTTTCAATTGGGGCCCCTCTTTAAATGTTAGGCCAATCCCATGGTAAAGGGGTTGGTTTTGTTCATTAAAGCCAATGCAATAGACATTGTGCCCTGTTCCATTGCCTTTGGGATGCCGCTCAATATACCGAATTGTGTTCATGAAATAGCCGCATTCGCCCCAAGAATCAGGAGCCTTTTTATGGGATAACAATTTCAAAAAGGCCTTTCCTTGATCTAGGGTAATCTTAAAATTACGAGAAAAATGGGTATCAAAAACATCAGGCGTTAGTATTTCCAAAATACAAGAAAAAAGAGGAATACACCACGCCACTTCACAACCCAAAACAAAAGGTTGGTCATACTTTTTGTAAAAGTTTTTAAGAGCTTCAGAGGGTTTTAATCCAGAATTTGGTTTTAAATTATGGGCATAGACTAAACACTGCAGGCCCTCATGAAAAATCAACGTCTTTTCAACAGTCCATCCACTTTCTTTGGGAGCCGTTTGTTCTTCACCGTCCACGGGCAAGCGCATGGATTGGTTCGTTCTGACAAATTCATAAAATTCGTTTGCTTGAAAGGCCATTCGGCGGTTCAACGATTCTTGGGATTCTAAGGGATTAGAATCTTGATGGACGTGTCCTTCTTGGCAAAGAAAAAAGAGGAGGAAATAACCGAAGCTCCAGGCTCTTACAAAATAAAATAATTTATTCATGTTTTGCAGTAAATTTTATTTAACATATTTCATTCAATTTCGAAACACCCCCGCTTTGTCAAGTTTTTTTCGAAGGACATCTTCTCTACAACAAAAACTAAAAATCTGCTAGTTTGAGGGCATGTTTCACCGAATATACAAAGAATCAAAAATATGGTCCTTCACACTCTTCCCCCCTTGCCTTATGATATTCAGGCTCTAGAGCCTTATATTTCAGCCCAAACTTTGGCCTTTCACCATGGAAAACATCATCAAACCTATGTCACCAATCTTAATCAATTGATTGAAGGAACTCCTTTTTCAGAACAATCTTTAGAGGATATTATCCTAAATACTGCGGGCTGTTCTGAAACCATCGGTATTTTTAATAACGCCGCCCAAGTTTGGAATCACACCTTCTTTTGGACGTGTATGAAACCCCAAGGAGGCGGCAAACCTACGGGCCCTATTTTAGAAAAAATCAACCAAGATTTTGGGAGTTATGAGGAGTTTTCTAAACATTTTAAACAAGCTGCTGTTACCCAGTTTGGCAGCGGCTGGGCCTGGCTTGTTTTGGAAGACAATCACTTAAAAATTACCAAAACAGGAAACGCTGACTTGCCTATGGCTCATCAGCAAAAGGCCCTTCTAACCTGCGATGTTTGGGAACATGCCTATTACCTTGATTACCAAAATCGACGGGCAGATTATGTTGAAACCTTTTTAAACTATCTTGTGAATTGGGATTTTGCAAACCTTAACCTGAGATAAAAAGGCAGAGTTCAACTTAACCGTTAAAATGACTGGCTCATCTTGCTTTCTAAGCTTTAGGGCTTGTTTAAGGATAGCTCAATCAATGACAATCCGCACAGAAAGCAAGACGTATCCTTTTATTAGGGACTTCGTGATGTTTGTAAATCCCGCCCCCAAGGGTTGGGGTTCGTGTCCTAATTTTATGAGAATAACGAAAACGGTGGGCAAAACACACCTTATCGCCTCTTATTCTCGTTTTTAAAAGAGGGTCCATTACCTAAGTTATTGGTGATAACAAAGGCCGTCTTTTTACTAGCTGAGCGGAAGGGTCTTTGTTATAGTGCACTTGGAAGGCTTCATGGACGGGATTGTCGCTAACCCGGTCAGGTCTGGAAAGAAGCAGCCGTAACGATTGTTTCCCGGGTCGTGTTTAGGCCTTCCACAAAGTTTTAACTTACGGTACCCATGACTGTTGCTTATCGTGTCTTAGCTCGCAAATATCGCCCTACCAAATTAACTGATTTAGTAGGTCAGGAGGTCTTGGTCCAAACCTTAACACAAGCGATCCAAAATAATCGTTTGCCCCATGCTTTTTTATTGCATGGAATTCGTGGGGTAGGAAAAACAACAACAGCCCGAATTATCGCCCGTGTTTTAAACTGTCTTAACAATCAAACCCAGGAAGGTCAGACCGCTGACTCTTGTGGTCAATGTACCTCCTGCCAAAGTTTAACAGAAGATCGCCATTTAGATGTTATAGAGATCGATGCGGCCAGTCGAACCGGCGTGGATGATATTCGTGAAATTATTGAATCCAGTCGTTATAAGGCGGTTACAGGGCGTTACAAAATTTTCATTATCGATGAAGTCCATATGTTATCGAAAAGTGCATTTAATGCCCTTTTAAAAACTTTAGAAGAACCACCCCAGCATGTAAAATTCATCTTTGCTACCACAGAAATCCGTAAGATTCCGGATACGATTTTATCACGTTGTATGCGTTTTGATCTTAAACGAATTGATCCTGGTTTGTTGGTTCATCATTTAAAAACGATCGCTGAACAAGAAAAATGCCATCTGGATCATGATGCGGCCATAACCCTGGCTCGTGCTGCCGATGGATCCATGCGGGATGGTCTTTCTCTGTTGGATCAGGCCATTGCTTTAAGCCTTGGTGCTGAACGTAAAGATGGATTGGTAACAATTACAGTTCAAACAACCCGGGATATGTTGGGCATTGCCAGCCAACAACGTCTTTTTGATCTGATTCAAACTTTCTTAAATGCAGATCCTTCTTTAACGTTGCAAAAACTACAGGCTCTTATTCATGATGGGGCTGACCCTCAATTGGTTCTTCACGATCTTTTAGATAGCCTTTATAGTCTGATTTGCCTTAAAACAACCCCTCAGTTTAAACAATATGCTTTATGGTCAGAAACCGATTATGATCTTGCGAAGGAAATGATCGACTCTTTGCCTATTTCAACTCTTATGACTATTTGGCAGGCTTTACTAAAGGCCTGTTCAGAGGTGGCTTCGGCTCCTGTTCCTTCTCAAGCTTTGGAAATGGCCGTTTTGCGGGTTTGTTATTTGGCAAACTTGCCCTCTTTAGATACGGTTATCCGTGGTTTAAGATCTAAAGACCCGCAACCTTTAACAAAACCTTCGGAACCCTTGCCTTTCGTACGTCCTCCTTATCAGGAGGCAAAAAAAAATTCAGACCTTCCCTCCTGCTTTGAAGATTTAGTGGCTTTGATATCAACAGCTAAGGAGCCCCTTTTATACAGTCACCTTGTGCATGATGTAGAGATGATCTCTTATCAACCTGGATCCATGGTCTTGTACGTTAAGCCTGGAACTCCTTCGGCTTTTATACCCAACCTTAAAAAACTTTTACATACACTAACGCAGCAAGAATGGAGCTTAACCATCAGCCCTCATCCCGGGAAGGGAAGCATCAAACAGCAACAAGAAGCAGCCCATCAGGAATTAGCCCAACAAGCACTCCAACACCCCGTTGTAAGTGCCTTTCAGCAAGCTTTTCCCGATGCTGATATAAAAGTTCTAAAATAATTTTCAATAAGAGGTAACATGAAAAATATCAATCAAATGCTTAAACAAGCTCAGCAATTACAAAACCAAATGGCCGATATTCAAAAGCGCATGGAGGAAACCGAAATCAGCGGGTCTTCAGGAGGTGGTTTTGTTCAAACAGTGGTTAATGGCAAGGGTGATTTAAAGTCCCTCAAGATTGACCCTAGTCTTATGAATCCAGAGGAAGTTGAAATTTTAGAGGATCTTATTATCGCCGCATATAATGATGCAAAGTCAAAAGCCGAGTTGCAAACTCAACAGGAAATGTCTCAATTAACAGGCGGTCTTAATCTTCCAGGAGGATTTAAATTACCCTTTTAATCATCACCAAGTATATTTTTTTTCCATTAAGTCTAAGTCGTTTAATTTTTAGCTGGATTTCACATAAGGGACGTCTTATCTAAAAAGAAACAGGTCACATTACCGAGAATATAACCCCATGCAATCTGACTCTGCCAAGCCAAACTCCGATCTTCTTCATTCTTCTCAACCTATTCCCCAAACCGTTTGGACATTAGGGTGGATGATGTTTTTGATCAATCTTTCCTTCGTTATGATCTATAGTTTTTCAGGTATTTACTTAAAAACACTTTTAGGTATTGCTACAACCTGGATTGGTTTCTTGGAAGGAATGGCGGAAGCTTCTTCCTATGCGATGAAGCTTTTATCGGGTATGTTCAGCGATTATTTAAGGCGCCGTAAGCCGGTGATGATTTTTGGCTATATGCTCTCGGTTTTCAGTCGACCCATCTTGGCGATGTCTGCTTCCTTTGGCCTGGTGTTTACAGCGCGTCTCATGGAACGCTTGGGAAATGGCATTCAGGCCACCCCTAGGGACGCTATGGTAGCGGATGTTGCTCCCCCCAAACGTATTGGAGCCTCGTATGGACTTAAACGGAGTTTAGCGACCGCTGGATCATTTTTTGGGGCTATTTTTGGCATTTTAGCCATGATCGCAACAGGCAATAATTATCAACACGTCTTTTGGCTTGCTTCTATTCCAGCCTTAATGGCTTTCTCGATTTTACTCCTTGTAGTCAAAGAACCCAAGCGCTTTGACCACCCAGCTGTTTCTGCGGAAGTTCCCTTGCCAGCTCCCAAAAGACGCCAGCGCATTCAATTATCAAACTTTTCCCTTCTGGGGCAATCGTTCTGGTTATTAATGGCTGTCAATGCCATCTTCATGCTTTCCCGTATGAGTGAGACCTTTCTTATTTTACACGCCCACAGCAATTTTGGTTTGGTAACAACGTACGCCCCCGCCGTGATGATGGTGTTTAATGCGGGATGGTGCGCAGCTTCGTATCCTGTGGGTGTTTTGGCCGATCGTATGAATCGTTATTGGTTCTTGGCGATTGGTATTATTTTTATCGTTCTTGCGGATTTAATCCTGGCCAGCGCGAATTCATTAACCGTGGTTTTTATAGGAATTATTTTTTGGGGGATCCAATATGGCATTACCCAAAACATTTTTACATCTCTCATTGCCGAAACAGTTCCTGAAGACCTAAGGGGAACCGGGTTTGGATGCTATTATATTATCAGCGCTATATCGGCCCTTTTATCGGATATCTGTGCTGGAAATATTGCCCACCATTATGGCGAAGCAAGAGCCTTTATCGCCAGTGGTATTGTTGCTTTGGTGTCCTTATTGGCGTTAATTGTTATTATGGGATACAAGAAAAGAAAGTAATGGATAAGCAACGCTGGGGCCTCTCCTTAAGCCCACTTGATTTTCGAGGTGTGGGGAAGGACCGAGAAAAGGGCAGAAGGCAATCAAGTCTTTCTTTCCTCAAGTCCTGTTTTTCCCTTGGTTCCAGGGTGGCATTCTGAATCAATATTCGATCTCTCCACTTAGAATCATTTGTTTGGCGACTGCACGATTCACGTGATAGTCTGTCATCGCCCGTTTAATTTTTGCTTCCAAGTCAGGATCTTCGTCTTCTTCTTGATTCTGTTTGTGGCTCGCAGGAGGAGAAACAGTTTTATGGGCTTGCGGCTTTTCATGAAGAACTTTTTTACGTTGAGGGACATTATTCTCATCAAGCTCTAATTCTTCGCTAAAGTTTGCTCCCTTAGCGCAGTTTTTAATCTTTGAGGAGGGACAATGGCGGATACATGTTCTTTGTAAGTCTTTGTTTTTACAGGAGAAACGTGTGCACTCCTTGTTGCATATTTTCTCTATTTTTTTCAGGGCTTTTTGGGTTTCTTGACTGTCACCTTCTTTGACCTTTTCCTGGTATTCTTTATAAGCCTGGATAACTTTTGGGCTTGTAGAAGAAGCTGATGTCGATAAAGTTCCTACCAAACAAAACAGCCCGCTTAACGCTAAAGATTTGAATAAAATTCTCATAAAATAATCTTCATAAGTTAGAAACTCTTATAAGATGATTTTATCCATGAAGGGTGAATAAAGTATTAACAAATTTGAAATATTCAACGGGGAGACTTTTAACTTAAGATATT
>JAJZHT010000062.1 GCA_021804455.1 Pseudomonadota bacterium
GCGTTTTGCCATTCGTGAAGGCGGCCGTACCGTCGGGGCCGGTGTCGTCTCCCAAATCGTAAAATAATAAAAGAGGAGTTTCTCTCCTGGTGCTTCTTAAAAACACTCTGGCCTAAAGCCAGGGTGTTTTTTGTTTCTGAGAATTAAAGAATCAGAAAATTATGGCTGGACAATAGGGTGTAAAGTGCGCTACAAAAGTCCGCAGTACGTGCTGTTAGGAGTGTAGCTCAATTGGCTAGAGCGTCGGTCTCCAAAACCGAAGGTTGGGGGTTCGAGACCCTCCACTCCTGCCATGGTGTAAGGTAAAGTGTTGGAATCGATATTAACGTTAAGTCATAAGAGGCGACCTTGAAAACACAAGCGACTAAGAGGAATTTTTTTCAAAAAGCACCGGAGTTTATCGGTGAAGTTCAGCAAGAGACCCGTAAGGTTACTTGGCCCAGTCGCAAGGAAACGTCTTTGACAACGACAATTGTTTTTGTTTTGGCTGTTATTGCCGCCATTTATTTTATGATTGTTGATCAGGTCATTTATCGAGCACTCAGTTGGATTATTGGATAAAAAAGTAGCAAGGGTAACGCGATGACGCGCGCAGCAAAATGGTATGTGGTGAATGTTTATTCCGGCTTTGAAAAAAAAGTTGTGCAAGCAATTCGTGAGCAGGCTGAGAAGAAGGGGATTGTAGATCGGTTTGAGGATATCCTCGTTCCTTCCGAAGAAGTCGTTGAGATTCGCAGAGGCGCTAAGGTTAATGCTGAAAGAAATTATTTTCCAGGGTATGTTTTAGTCAAAATGCAACTGGATGATGAAACTTGGCATTTGGTTCGCAACATTCCACGAGTGTCTAGCTTCTTGGGCGCCAAAGGTAAACCAAGCCCTATCAGCGAAGCGGAAGTAAACCGTATTTTACGGCAAGTTCAAGATTCTGTCGAAAAGCCCCGTCACTCGATTCATTTCGAGATTGGGGAACAAGTCCGTGTTAGTGATGGTCCTTTTACTTCGTTTAGCGGTATCGTTGAGGAAGTTGATACAGAAAAGGGTCGTTTGAAAGTTTCTGTGATGATTTTTGGCCGTCCAACTCCCGTTGAATTGGAGTATGGTCAGGTTGAAAAACAGTAGCAGTTAAGGTAAGGAAGGGTTTCTTACCGGTTTTGTGGAAGGTGCACCACACCGAACCACAAACTCAGTTTAAATACAATATCTGGGGATTAAAATGGCAAAAAAAATTACAGGATATATTAAGTTACAAGTTCCCGCTGGAAAGGCGAATCCATCACCTCCTATTGGACCGGCTTTAGGTCAAAGGGGATTAAATATTATGGAGTTTTGTAAGGCTTTTAATGCGCAAACGCAAAGCATTGAACCAGGGACGCCGATTCCAGTGGTGATTTCGGTATATGCGGATCGCACCTTTTCTTTTGTGACAAAGACACCACCCAATACACACTTTTTAAAGAAAGCCGCTGGGATTCAAAAAGGAATTCAAACTCCGGGTCGTGGAACAGTTGGGAAAGTAACAATGAACCAGATTCGCGAGATTGCTAAGGTTAAAATGGTGGACTTGAATGCGAATGATTTGGAAGCGGCTTGTGCCATGATTGTGGGTTCGGCGCGTTCTATGGGCTTGGAAGTGGTGGAGTAAACAGCGATGGCAAAACTAGGTAAAAGATTAAAAAAAGCTTACACAACTGTTGATCGTAATAAGGTTTACTCTTTGTCAGAGGCGATTCGTTTGGTAAAAGAAAATGCTAAGGCTAAATTTGATGAAACTATTGAAATCGCGATGAACCTAAATGTTGATGCCAAAAAGGCAGACCAAAATATTCGTGGTGTAATTCAGTTGCCCCATGGGACTGGGAAAACCTATCGTGTTGCAGTTTTTGCTAAGGGTCCTAAAGCAGAGGAAGCTCAAAAGGCGGGGGCTGATATCGTAGGGGCAGAGGATCTGATGGAAAAGATTCAAGCCGGTGAGATGCCTTTTGATCGTTGTATTGCTACTCCTGATATGATGGGGTTGGTTGGTCGTGTTGGTAAGATATTAGGCCCTCGTGGTTTGATGCCAAACCCTAAACTTGGTACCGTTACCTTGGATGTGGCGGCGGCTGTGAAGGCTGTTAAGGGTGGTCAGGTTGAGTATCGTACCGAAAAAGCGGGTGTTGTTCACTCTGGTGTGGGTCGTGCAAGTTTTGATGAGAAGTCTTTGTTAGAAAACGTACACGCGTTTGTGGATGTTGTAACAAAAGCACGTCCTGCTGGCGTTAAAGGAACTTACATCAAAAAAATGACTCTTAGTTCAACCATGGGACCAGGGGTTACGTTTGCTTTAGAAGCATAAGGAAATTCACCAGGGAAGCTGTCCCTGGTGTTTCGGTCGTTCTTTTGGGCGGCTGTGTCAAAGACTGTAGGTTCTGGAAACAGTTTAATAGTTGCGGTGATTATCGTGGCTGCCTGCACAGACAGAAGGGGAAAAGTGTTTTTGGGTGTGATTTTTCAAGATATCCATTTAAAAAGCCAATTCATTCCTTCTGTGACGATTAATAGGCAAGTTTCGACTTGCTTGTGTTGTTAAAGGAGAAGAGTAAAAATGGACCGTTCTCAAAAGAAAGAGCTGGTTTCAAGTATGCGCGAAGCTTTGCAAGAGGCTAAGCTTGTTGTGGTAACGCAACAGCATGGTTTGACAGTGGAGCAGGCTACGGATTTACGCCGTCGTATGCGGGATTCTCAGGCTCAGTTTAAGGTTTTGAAAAATACTCTTGCACAAATTGCTGTTAAGGAGACCCCCCTCGAAGGGATCAGTCATCTTTTTAAAGGGCCAACAGCCCTTGCCTTTTCGCAAGATCCAATTGGCGCTGCTAAAGCCGCCGTTAAGTTTGCTGAGGCTAATGAAAAGTTGATTGTCTTGGGTGGTTATATGGATGGACAAGTTTTGTCCCCATCTTCGATCAAAGCGTTGGCAACTTTGCCATCCTTGGACGAACTGCGCAGCAAGTTAGTGGCCGTCATTTCGGCGCCTGCAACAAAGGTAGCGGTTCTTCTAAAAGAGCCTGCTGCAAAGGTTGCTCGTGTTTTGGCAGCAAAAAGTGCACAAGGGTAATTTATCAGATTGTATTGTTTCAAAAAATTGGAGTTTTAAATGGCTAAATTAGCAAAAATTGTTGAAGAGTTATCAAGCTTAACCATTCTGGAAGCGGCTGAATTGTCAAAAATGTTAGAAGAAACATGGGGCGTTAGTGCGGCCGCTGCGGTTGCTGTTGCTGCACCTGCTGCAGGCGGAGCAGCCGAGGCTGCGGAGGCCAAAACTGAATTTGACGTTCATTTGGACGACGCAGGAGCTAACAAAATTAACGTAATTAAGGAAGTTCGTGCTATTACAGGACTGGGATTAAAAGAAGCAAAAGATTTAGTTGAAGCTGCTCCCAAAGTTGTAAAGCAAGGCGTCTCTAAAGACGAAGCAGAAAAGATTAAGAAACAGCTGGAAGAAGCTGGTGCAAAAATTTCTGTGAAGTAAGCTTTGAAATTATGGCAGACGGCAATTGAATAAAAACCGATATTTTTTTGTTGTCGTCTGTTGTTAAGCTGGTTAGTATTTGAGTTCGTATATTTTTTGTTTTTTTATGATATTCTAGCTTTGGTTGCGTGATTGGAATTCATGTTCTTTATTAATGATTCTAGAAATTTTTTTTTAATTCAGGGTTCGCAAAAAAGCAGACATCTGTGTTTCTTCCTAATCAATAGGAAGCCTTCATTGTTTTAATTAATCTTAAGTGCGCGGGGAGAAAGTATCGATGGTGAGATCGTATACGGGGCGGAAAAGGTTTCGCAAATCATTTGGCCGAATCGAAGAAGTAGCACCTTTGCCAAATTTAATAGCCTTGCAAAAATCATCCTATGAGAGCTTTTTGCAAATGGATGTGCCTGTTGAAAAACGACAGGAAATTGGTTTGCAAGCCGTTTTTAAATCTGTTTTTCCGATTAAAGATTATGCTGGTAAATCCCAATTGGAGTTTTTCCGGTATGATTTTGATGAGCCTAAATACGATGAAGAAGAATGTCGCCAGCGTGGTTTGACTTTTTCAGCACCTTTAAAAGTGACCTTTCGTTTGGTTGTTTGGGATGTTGATGAAGATACGGGATCCAAGTCTATTCGTGACATTAAAGAACAAGACGTTTACATGGGGGATATTCCCCTGATGACGGATCGTGGGACCTTCATTGTAAATGGGATTGAACGTGTTATTGTCTCACAAATGCATCGCAGTCCTGGTGTTTTCTTTGATCACGACCGTGGAAAGACTCACTCCTCTGGAAAGTTTTTGTTCGCGGCAAGAATTGTACCTTATCGTGGGTCATGGTTGGATTTTGAATTCGATCCTAAGGATACAATGTACGTTCGCGTTGATCGGCGCCGTAAGTTGCCCGTGACGACTTTTTTGATGGCCTTAGAGGGAGAGCAGAATGCAGAGGCTCAAAAATCTAGGAAAAAGACAGATTCAACAGTTCCTGTGTTTGGTATGTCACGGGAAGAAATTTTGAATACGTTTTACAATACGATCGTTTATACAAAATCCAAGAAAGAATGGGTTACAGAGTTTAAGCCAGACCTTTGGAAAGGCGTTAAGCTGACAACGGATTTGATTGATGCGAATACAGGGGCTGTCGTTGCCGAGACTGGAACAAAATTAACGCCGCGTCTTCTGAAAAAATTAGTGTCGGATGGATTAGAAAAAATTCAATTTACTTCCCAGAATTTGATAGGTTGTTATCTTGCAAAAGATTATATCAATGAAAAAACGGGTGAGATTTACCTAGAAGCGGGTGATGAAATCACCGCTGATAATCTGGCAATTATTGAACAGATTGGTATTAAAGATTTGCCCGTTTTGCACATTGATCATATCAATGTTGGTGGGTACTTATTGAATACTTTGATGGCAGATCGAAACCACAATCGTGAAGAAGCCCTGATGGATATTTATCGGGCTTTACGTCCGGGGGAGCCACCTACGGTAGAGGGAGGGGAGGCTTTATTTAAGGGGCTTTTCTTTGATTCTGAAAGATATGACTTGTCAGCTGTGGGACGGGTTAAGATGAACGCACGTCTTGGATTGGAGACACCCGATACACTGCGTGTTTTGCGTAAAGAAGACATCGTCAAGATCATTAAAACGCTTTTAGAACTGAAAGATGGTCGTGGAGAAATTGACGATATTGATAACCTAGGAAATCGGCGCGTTCGTTCGGTTGGCGAGTTGTTGGAAAATCAATATCGGATTGGTATTGTTCGTATGGAACGGGCCATTAAGGAAAGAATGGGTTCGGTTGATATTGATACCGTAATGCCCCATGATTTGATCAATGCCAAACCCGCAGCGGCGGCAATTCGTGAGTTTTTTGGATCGTCTCAGTTATCTCAGTTTATGGATCAGACCAATCCCTTGTCGGAGATTACTCACAAACGACGTCTTTCGGCGTTAGGGCCAGGTGGTTTATCCCGTGATCGCGCCAGCTTTGAAGTTCGTGACGTTCACACGACGCATTATGGTCGTATTTGTCCGATTGAAACTCCTGAAGGGCCGAATATTGGTTTGATTAATTCCTTGGCGACGTTCGCCCGTGTTAATCCATATGGATTTATTGAAAGTCCTTATCGCAAAGTTGTTAAGGGCAAGGTCACAAAAGATGTGGTTTACTTAACCGCTATGGAAGAAGGACGCCACACGATTGCCCAGGCAAGCGTTTCCATTGATAAAGATGGCAACATTGCTGAGGATTTTGTGACCTGTCGTCGTGCGGGTGAATTTGGTATTTTTCCTAAAGATGATATTGATTTGGTGGACGTTTCCCCTAAACAACTTGTTTCTGTAGCGGCTTCGTTAATTCCATTCTTGGAAAATGATGATGCCAGTCGTGCCTTGATGGGGTCAAACATGCAACGTCAGGCTGTACCACTGATTCGTACAGAGGCGCCTTTGGTGGGAACGGGGATGGAGCATGTCGTGGCACGTGATTCAGGTGCCAGCATTGCTGCAAAGCATTCGGGTATTGTTGAACAGGTTGATGGTAAGCGAATTGTAATTCATGTCACGGAAGAAGGGGACGTTAAAAAAGGAAAAGCGGGTGTTGATATTTACAACCTGATGAAATTCCAAGGTTCTAACATGAGTACTTGCATCAACCAAAAGCCTTTGGTGAAGAAAGGTGATATCGTCAAAAAAGGTGATATTATTGCCGATGGCCCAGCAACAGATCTGGGTGAGTTGGCTTTGGGACGGAATGCTTTGGTGGCGTTTATGTCATGGCAAGGTTATAACTTTGAAGATTCAATCTTGATTTCAGAGCGCATTGCCCATGATGACGTGTTCACCTCAATCCATATTGAAGGGTTTGAGGTGATGGCACGTGATACAAAGCTGGGGAATGAGGAAGTTACCCGCGATATTCCTAATGTGGGTGAAGAGGCCTTAAAGAATCTGGATGAAGCTGGAATTGTCTATGTTGGTGCAGAGGTCATGCCAGGGGATATTCTGGTGGGTAAAGTCACCCCCAAGGGTGAAGTGCCGATGACCCCTGAAGAGAAACTTTTGCGGGCGATTTTTGGTGAGAAAGCTGCCGATGTTCGTGATAGTTCTTTGCGTGTGCCGCCAGGGGTGTCAGGAACAGTTGTTGAAGTTCGTGTTTTCTCACGTCGGGGTGTGGAACGGGATGAACGTTCTGTGGCGATTGAACGTCATGAAATTGAACGCTTGGCCAATGACCGTGATGCAGAACGGGCGATTTTAGAACGCAGCTTCTATCAACGTCTTCAAGAGAAATTAATGGGACATAAGGTTATTTCCGGTCCTAAAGGGATCCGAGTCGGTTCTGTTGTGGATGCTGCTTTATTGTCAGAGTATACCCAGGGACAATGGCGTCAAGTCGTGGTGGATCATGAAAATATCATGACAGAAATTGAAGAGTTGAAAAAACAGTTGGATGATACGATTG
>JAJZHT010000063.1 GCA_021804455.1 Pseudomonadota bacterium
CGACCTAGTTTATAAGAAATATTTGAATAATAGCGCCCTGGTCTTATCTAAAAAATTAAAATTTCAATTTGTGTCAAAATTTGGCCGAACGTGGATATTGGCTAAGGCAAATACGGAGATTATTGCCAAATGGCTAAAAAATTGCTTATTGATGCGAACCATCCCGAAGAGGTACGGGTCGCCGTTATTGATGGTCAAACTGTGGAAGATTTTGACTCTGAAACATCCACAAAAAAACAGATAAAGGGAAACATTTATTTAGCCAAAGTCATAAGGGTTGAGCCGTCTTTACAGGCCGCTTTTGTGGAGTTTGGTGGTAATCGACATGGTTTCTTGCCTTTTAGCGAGATCCATCCGGATTATTATCGTGTTCCCATTGCCGATAGGACTTTTGTTGAAAAAGAAGAAGAAAATGTGGAAGTCTCTCCAGAAATTCTCTCTGAGGAGATGGACGAGCAAGAAGATTTGGCAGAGGAGCTAGAGTCTGTAGCCGATGATCTAGAGGTGTTGGCTGAAGAGATTCTTGAGGAACCTGAAAAAACTTCCAAAAAGCAGAGATCTTCACGGACTTCGTCTTACCGTTATAAAATCCAAGAGGTCATTAAACGTCGCCATATTATGTTGGTGCAGGTTGTTAAAGAGGAGCGCGGGACAAAAGGAGCCTCCTTAACGACCTATCTTAGTTTACCGGGTCGTTATTGTGTTCTTATGCCCAATGCGGGAAGCAGAGCGGGGGGTGTTTCCCGTAAAATTAACGATGGCGAGGATCGTCGGCGTTTACGAGATCTTGTAAAGGAGCTGGAAGTTCCTGAAGGGATGGCTTTAATTGTCAGAACCGCGGGTCAAGAAAGAAACAAGATTGAAATCCGACGGGACTATGAATATTTATTGAGATTATGGAACGATATTCGCGAACTCACCTTTCAATCGATAGCGCCGTGCCTTATCTATGCCGAGGGTGACTTAGTTAAACGCGCTATCCGAGATATTTATAATCGTGATATTGATGAGGTTCTGGTTGAAGGAGAAGAAGCCTATAAACATGCCAAGGCTTTTATGCGTCAATTAATCCCCAGTCATGCCCGTAAGGTTAAGATTTATAAGGACCCCGATTGTCCTTTATTCTATCGCTTCCAGGTTGAGGAGCAGATTAATCTTATGATGAATCCCTCGGTCCGCTTGCCATCGGGAGGTTCGATTGTAATTAATTCAACAGAGGCTTTGGTAGCAATTGATGTGAACTCTGGTCGGTCCACGCGAGAGCGTCATATTGATGAAACAGCCCTTAAAACAAATCTAGAGGCAGCAGACGAAGTCGGCCGTCAAATGCGTTTACGAGATCTGGCAGGCCTGGTTGTAATCGATTTTATTGACATGAGTGATTCGCAGCATATTCAACAGGTTGAAAAACGGATGCGTGAGGCGGTCAAAAATGATAGGGCACGCATTCAGTTGGGTAAAATTAGCCAGTTTGGTCTGTTAGAGTTGTCTCGTCAACGTTTACGTCCCAGCCTTATTGAGACCTATACCACCGCCTGTGGCCATTGTCATGGAACAGGGCTGGTTCGTTCTGTTGAATCTATGGCGTTGCAAGTACTGCGGGCTATTGAGACGTGTGCTTTACAACAAAAGGCTCACGAGATTTTGATTACCGTTCCAAGTGGAATTGAGCTTTATTTGCTCAATCAAAAACGTCACAATTTAATTGTGATTGAAAACCGTTTTGGTTTAAGCATCCAAGTTACACGGGATATGTCTTTAAATTCGCCGGATTTTCGTCTTGATGTTTTATCCCTGAAGGAAGAGGTAAAGATTCAGGTCTCTAAACCTGATGAAAAAACTCAAGAAAAAGATGGAATGCGAAAAAACATTGAACAAAGAACTTCGTCTCAATCTTCAGCTTTACCAAAGCCTGACTCTTCATATGACATAAAAGCAGAAAACGAAGAAGAAGAGCAAGCAGACCTTAAAGAGACAAATAAAAACCGGAAACGACGTCGTCAGCGACGTCGACGGATGAATCGTCAGGGGATGAAAACGGATGGTACGTCTTTAGAAGGACAAGAAAATATGCCTGTCCAAGACTCTGAGACAAAAAAGTCAAGTGAAGTTTCTTTGGTAAGTGTTGAGGCTGTTGTCTCCGATTCTTCTTTTCAGGAAGAAGAAAAAAAGAAAAATAACTCCAGGGGGAGAAGAAAACCTCACTATCTTAAAAAACGTTCAGGTTCAACAGATCGGGGAAATCATGCCACTCTCTTAACCGAAGAAGCGTCTCTTGCCGGGACTATGCCTGAATCTGAAGCGGCTGTAATCAATACTGAAAATCATTCTGGTTCTACCTCAAGAAGAAGGAGTAGCGGTTGGTTAAGACGTCTTTTGGATTCTTAAGCGGTATTAAGAACCTTGTTTTGGCAATTGGTCTGCTTTTATTTTCTGTTCAGACGATTCAATCTATGGATATTCAGACAGGGCAACTGATTAGTGATGATGAGATTGAGCACACGCTGGTAGGATGGTTAGAACAAATTTTTAAGGTTGCACAAATTAAGATGCAACCCAAAGTTTTGATTTTAGCAGACCCTGAGGTCAATGCTGGAGCGACTTTAGGTGAGCTGATTATCGTTTATACAGGGCTTATTTTAAAATGCCAAAACGTTAATCAATTGTTAGGCGTTTTAGCCCACGAAGCAGGCCATATTGCCGGGGCCCACAGCGCCCGTGCTGCGGATGCTCAAAAACAGGCCATGATTCCTGCCGTGGCAACAATGTTATTAAGTGGAGCGGCTGCTTTGGCTGCGGGTTCAAGTGAACCGTTGGTTGCTGGCTTAATGGGGGGAGCTCAAGTTTTTGAAAGAGGACTCTTGAAGCATAGCCGTGACCAAGAAGAAACTGCAGATAGTGCAGCATTAAAGTACCTAAACCAACTAAAGTGGCCTACCACCGGTTTGTACGAATTTTTGAATCTTTTGGATAGTAATTATACGGGGCATATCGATCCTTACACGTCAACCCATCCTTTGTCTAAAGAACGAAAAGAGAAAGTAAGGTTATTTCAAAAAGAAAAGAATGATTCTGTGCAATCGCTTCCTGATCAGGAAAAACAATTTCAACGTATCAAGGCCAAAATTAAAGGGTTTATGGATAAACCGCAGAATGTTCTAAGAGAATATAAAGCCTCAGACAAGGAAATTGGTCCACGGTATGGTAGGGCCATTGGTCTGTATCGTTCGGGAAAGTTATCAGAGTCTTTGGAAACATTAAACAATTTGTTAAAGGAATTTCCCCAAGATCCGTTCTTTCTGGAACTTAAGGGGCAAGTCTTATTTGAAACAGGACAAGTCACAGAGGCAGCTGTTTACCTTCGCCAAGCTTTAAAGTATTGTCCGAATGCCCAGGTTATTCCGTTGCTTTTGGCTCAGGCTTTGTTGGAAAAACCCGACCAGGGAGACTCTCAAGATTTAAAGGAGCCCATACACCTTTTAAAACAAGTTTTAGAGCGTTCTCCTGAGAATGTTTTTGGTTGGCGTTTATTAGCGCGTGCCTATGGTAAAAATAACCAGATGGATTTAATGGCGTTATGCCTTGCTGAGGAAGCCTTTTTGATGAAAAACTTTCCTTTGGCAAAGGCTCAAGCTGAAAAGGCTCAGAAAAGTCAAGATCCTTTCGTGAGCAAAAGAGCGGCTGACATTTTATCGCAAATTACCCTGGATCAAGTAAAGGGATAAAAATCTCAGGGCTACCTTATGAGAATCTTTTTGTTCAGAAATTAACGAATTCTTAATGATTTTAAGTTATATTCCCACCCTCCGGCCCCCGGCCGCCCAGGGGAATGTCTTCAGAATGACAAAATAAGGTTAATCTTTTCTTAATACTCAGGCTTGGTTTCTCAAAAAAAATCAGTTTGTGTATCCAAAAAACTTTTATGAGGGGGCCCTGAAAAAAAACCTTCTTTCTGAAGGCGACCTTAAATAATCCCTTGATTAGAAAGGTTTTTTGAGATACAAAGAACGATGTTTAAAATTTTTTCTATAAGTTTTTTTGAGTAAAGTCAGGTTTGTAAATGGCAGTTCCAAAGAAAAAAACATCAAAATCTCGTCGTAATATGCGTCGTTCTCATGATCACTTGGCTTCTATTAACACGGCTGAGTGCTCAAATTGTGGGTTGCCCAAGCTTCCTCATCATATTTGTCAGTCCTGTGGCCATTATAATGGTCGTCAGGTCTTGAAAACCAAAAAAGAAGCTTCTTACGACTAGTCAATGACCATAACCTTAGCAATCGATGCCATGGGTGGTGATGATGGCGTAAATGTTGTTATCCCTGGTTCTGCTGTTGCTTTAGGAAATAGGGCGGGGCGAGATCTATCTTTCTTGTTTTTTGGGAATCAAGAAAAGATTTTTGCAGAGCTTGCGAAGTATCCCCATCTTTCTTCTTGTTCAAAGGTTATTCATTCTGATCTGGTTATAACCAGTGAAACAAAACCCACCGCGGCGATACGCATGGGGCGGATGTCCAATTTGGGTATGGCGATTGATGCTGTTTCAAAGGGACAGGCTGATGCTGTTGTGTCAGCAGGCAATACGGGCGCCTATATGTCTTTATGCAAAGTTATTTTAAAGACGTTTCCCAATATTGATAGACCTGCTCTTCCTGCCATAATTCCAACCATTACAGGTAAAAGTATTGTTTTGGATACAGGAGCTAATGTTAGTTGTATGGCTAACAACTTGGTTCAATTTGCCTTAATGGGGGAGGCTTTTGCGTCTCAGATTTTAGGTGTTGAGAAACCTCGTATAGGTCTTTTGAATGTAGGATCGGAGGAAATCAAGGGTAATGCGACGGTTAAGGAAGCCTACCACCTTCTGAGTGCCTTTGATAATTTCACGGGTTTTGTTGAGGGGGACGATATTACCTCGGGCAAAGTCGACGTGATTGTTACGGATGGGTTTTCAGGGAATATTGCTTTAAAATCCATTGAAGGGACGGCTCGTTTTATAGGAAGTGTTTTTACAGAAATTTTATCAGAATCTTTTTTAGGAAAAATAGGGTATTTTGTTGCCCGTTCCTCTTTTCGCAAGCTGAAAAAAAGGATGGATCCACGCCTTTACAACGGTGCTGTATTTTTAGGATTACGTCACCTTGCTGTAAAAAGTCATGGTGGGACGGATGCGCTTGGTTTTGCTAACACGGTTCAAATGGCTGTGGAAATGGTTCAAAAGAATTTGGTAGACAAAACGGAACAGCGTCTTAAATTAATGGCAGAAAAGATTGTTCAGAGTTCAAGGCTAGGCTAATGGCGTATATTTCTGAAGTTATGGGGTGTGGTGGTTATCTGCCAGCTAAAATTTTAACCAATCAAGAATTAGCACAAACTCTTGATACCACCGATGAATGGATTGTTGAGCGAACAGGGATTCATCGGCGCCATATTGCTGATAACGGACAATTAACTTCTGATTTGGCGGTTCAGGCAGCCAAGCAGGCTTTGGAACAGGCTGATCTATCAGCCGATGACATTGATTGTATTATTGTTGCAACTACAACGCCCGATCATCCTTTTCCAGCGACCGCTGCCCGTGTTCAATCAAAGTTGGGGGCTTCTAAAGCCTTTGCCTTTGATATTCAGGCAGTTTGTTCTGGGTTTGTTTATGGTTTGGCTGTAGCGGATAACTTCATTCGTACAGGTCAAGCCAAAATTGTTTTGTTTATTGGCGCTGAGACCATGTCTCGGTTGCTTGATTGGCACGATCGAAGAACTTGTATCCTTTTTGGGGATGGGGCAGGGGCGCTGTTACTAAAAGCATCTTCTTCTCCATCTTCTTTATCTTCAGGTGTGCTTTCAACCCATTTATTTTCGGATGGTCATCATTATGATGCTTTGTATGTTGATGACACGATAAGAATCGACGCGTTATCACGTGGGGTGATTCGTATGCAGGGACGAGAGATTTTTAAAAGTGCGGTTGAAAAAATTGGACAAGCTGTGCAAAAAGCCCTTGATAACCATAAGTTAACAGCCAACGATATTGATTGGTTTGTTCCTCACCAAGCAAATCAACGTATTATTATGGGAGTTTGTGAACGGTTTTCTATCCCTGTAGAAAAAATGGTCTTAACAATTGCAGAACATGCTAACACCTCAGCAGCGTCGATACCCTTAGCTCTTAACACAGCGGTACAGGATGGACGTATTCAAAAAGGCCACCTGGTATTGATTGAAGCGATGGGTGGGGGATTGACGTGGGGTTCGTCTTTGATTCGTTGGTAGCTAAAGCCCTTTTCCTGTGCCGCTGCTTTCGAAAGAATTTTTAACTTATATGACGACAGGAAACCCTGCTATAAAGAGTCAAGTGTTTTTAATGGGTTTCAATCACTTATATGAGTCTTCCTTTCGTCAGTATCCGTGGTGCCCGTGAGCATAACTTAAAAAATCTCAACGTTGATATTCCTCGCGACCAATTGGTGGTTATTACAGGCCTCAGCGGTTCGGGAAAGTCTTCATTGGCCTTTGATACCCTTTATGCAGAGGGGCAGCGTCGTTACGTTGAAAGTTTATCGGCTTATGCTCGACAATTTTTGCAACTCATGCAAAAACCTGATGTTGACTCTATCGAGGGCCTTAGTCCTGCCATTTCCATTGAGCAAAAAACAACCTCAAAAAATCCCCGTTCTACCGTGGGAACGGTGACAGAACTTTACGACTATCTAAGGTTATTATTTGCGCGCATCGGTGTTCCCCATTCTCCAACCACTGGTCTACCGATTGAGGCACAAACTGTGACGCAAATGACGAACGCCGTGCTGCGATAGTCAGCAATCTCATGGTCGTGCCGTTAACGAGCGATAGCGCGCTCCGCGTCGCCGATGCCGCGGTCGTCATTTCCCCGACGGAAGAGAATTATTGCGCGAAGGAATGCTACGCGTTATCGTGGAGCGTG
>JAJZHT010000064.1 GCA_021804455.1 Pseudomonadota bacterium
ACACCAGCGAACTGCAAATCGATCCGCAGACGCAGGCGGTCGCTCGCACCTATGCTGACGCTTTTCTCAATTCGGCTCCCGCAGGACACGTGGAAGGTCTGTTGGAGGAATTCGGGCCGAAACGCGTGATTGATACCCCTATCACCGAACATGGTTTTGCAGGCCTAGGGGTAGGAGCTGCTTTTCTAGGCCTTAGACCGATTGTTGAGTTCATGACTTTTAACTTTGCCATGCAGGCCATGGATCACCTTATTAATTCTGCGGCTAAGACCCTTTATATGTCGGGGGGACAAATGGGATGCCCTATTGTTTTCAGGGGACCTAATGGAGCCGCTTCCCGTGTGGGAGCCCAACATTCCCAATGTTTTGCTAGCTGGTTTGCTCATTGTCCAGGCTTAAAAGTTGTCAGTCCATATAGTGCTGCGGATGCAAAAGGGCTTTTAAAATCAGCCATTCGCGATCCAAATCCGGTTATTTTCCTGGAACATGAACTTATGTACGGCCGATCCTTTGAAGCACCCCAGAGTTCTGATCTCGTCATTCCTTTAGGAAAGGCGGCTATTATACGCCCTGGAAAAGATGTTACCATCACAGCTTTTTCAATGATGGTGGGACATGCCCTAGAAGCAGCGGAACAACTGGCAGCTTTGGGAATTGATGCAGAAGTCATCGACCTTAGGACTTTGCGACCTTTAGATACCGAAACCCTTCTCAACTCTCTTAAGAAGACCAACCGCCTTGTCAGCGTGGAAGAGGGATGGCCTGTTGCCGGCATCGGTTCGGAAATTTGCACTGTCGTTTGTGAACAAGGCTTTGATTATCTTGACGCTCCCCCTACCCGTGTTACAGCCGAGGATGTTCCCTTACCTTATGCTGCTAATCTAGAAAAACTGGCGTTGCCCAGCGTTGAAAAAATCATACATGCTGTAAAATCTGTTTGTTATCGATAAGGAAAATACCATGCCGATCCAAGTTTTAATGCCCGCCCTGAGTCCAACCATGACAGAAGGTAACCTTGTAAAATGGCATAAAAATGAGGGGGACTCGATTAAAGCCGGTGAGGTTTTGGCAGAAATCGAAACGGACAAAGCCACTATGGAAGTAGAAGCCGTTGATGAAGGAACTCTTGCCAAAATTATGGTGCCCGCAGGTAGTGAAAATGTTCCCGTCAATCAATTGATTGCCCTTATTACAGAAGAAGGTGAAGAATTCAACCCTTCTGAGGTGTTCCTTCAGCCGACATCTTCTGGACCTTCTAGGACTCCTGTAGAAGAAAAGGCCGTGCCCCGAGCCGCGGTTGAGCCTGTCTCTCCGTCTTCCCCAGAAAAGACCGAGCGCGTTTTTATAACCCCTTTAGCGAAACGTCTTGCCCAACAAAACGCCTTAGACCCTTCCTCCCTTAAAGGAAGTGGTCCGCACGGCCGTATTATTAGGGCTGACATCGATTTTGCCTTACATCAACGTCCTGCAGGAACTTCTGCCGTTTACCAAAGTACTTATACAGATGTTAAGCTAAACTCTATGCGTAAAACGATTGCAGCACGACTTACGGAATCCAAACAATCCATACCGCATTTTTATTTAACGGTTGAGTGTGATTTGGACGCCCTTTTGATATTACGACGTCAAATCCACGACTTGCCAGAAACAGCCCAGAAGTTTTCTGTTAATGATTTTATTGTTAAAGCCTGCGCCTTAGCGCTTCTTAAAGTTCCTGAGGCGAATGTTACGTGGCATGATACTTTTATCCGCCAGCATCATACAGCCGATGTGGCGGTAGCCGTAGCCATTGAGGGGGGGCTGATTACCCCAATTGTCCAATCTGCCCATGTTAAAACTTTGGCAGAAATCTCGACCGAAGTTCGAAGCCTGGCGGAACGTGCCCGTTCTGGAAAATTAAAACCCGAGGAGTATCAAGGTGGGACTTTCACCCTTTCAAACTTGGGAATGTTTGGTATTCGTAACTTTTCTGCGATTATTAACCCTCCTCAAGCTTGTATTTTAGCCGTAGGAGCTGGTGAAAAGCGCGTTGTTGTTAAAGATGAACAAATAACAATCGCTACTATAATGACATGCACTTTGTCCGTGGATCATCGTGCTGTTGACGGAGCCATCGGGGCGGCCTTCTTACAAGAATTTAAAAAATTTATAGAAAATCCTCTCTGCTTGTTGATTTAAACGTTTCAAGAAGACAGAGAGTTTAATAGGGTTCTTTGGAGGTTTTTAGCTCTCCTCCTATAAAGCAGGGTAAACGCATCTAAAAAACTTTGACAAGGAAAACTCTGGGTTTCAGAGGGTTTAGTTAGTGAGATGGGCTAAAGTGGGCTTACTCAAACCCGCAGAAAATCTAGACTTTAAATTGTGATGCGTTTACCCCACCTATAAAGCAAGTACCAAAGACAAGAATTTTTTTATAGTATCGATTGTGGAAAGGTCATTTGGTTAACCCTTTATCAACAAAGATTAAGGAAAAGTTAATTTATTTTTTTTGCCACCCCCCACCCCCTGCCTCCCTAAACGGGAGGGGGGCTAAACCCTCTTTCATCAAGGAACCGCGGGCAAAATTTTCCTTATGGCCCTTTGTTCTTGTTTCAAAAAGGGTTTCTTTATCACCTAGGTTAGGTGCCCATAATATCCTCCACATCCTTACCACAACGTTAATTTAAAAAAGATTTTGAGAACAAGAACGGGGGACTCTTAAGAACCTCCTCCCCAAAAACATCCCATAAAGTTCAAAAAGCCCATAAAATTCTTTATAAAAAGCCTTTGGTAAAATCCCAAAAACCCCAGGGTTCTTCGGGTTTCTTAGGGAAGAGTTTGGCTAAAAGAGCCCGGGCTCCCTTATAATTTGTTTTTTGCATGGCTAACAGGTCATTTGGGTGATGCAACGTATTCTGCCTCTACTGAAAGCCAACGAAAAAACAAAGGAACGTGTCAGGAGTAAAAAATTTATCATCCGTTTGTTAACCCATGCCGCCTTAACCCTCTCCTGTATCGCCCAAACAGGGTCTCAAGAAGACACCTACTCAGCCGTTACCAACGTGGGTGGGTTAACGGTAAGGATTATACAAGATTTTAAACTCCATATTGAAAATCGCGATTTTGATTGGAATCGGATTCAGGCCACCCGCGCCTTGGTGACCAGATGGTTGGATGCATTAAGGCAGGAATCTTTCCTGTCTCTTTTACAGGACTTTAGAAAATTTGAATCTATAAGCTTAAGGGAATACTCCTACTGCGATGCTCACCCCTCCCTTCATCTGGATATCCAGGCCTATAAAGATACCCTGATTCAACAATTCCTTGAGGCACTATACAAAACTTTTGCAACACTTGGATTCCCCTTTTTGGCCAGAAGCCACCCTTAAAAAGATCCTTGTTCAAAACATGATTTTCTTAGTGGATATCAGAAACCTTGCCAGCGCTTATCAAGGTGATCACATCCTTGATAAAAGCCCTACCCCCCCCAATCCTAATGTTCTTAAATTTTTTGGATTGCACAAAAAATAACACTTAACAGGGGGGGCAAGGCACACCCTACTAAAATTATAAATAAATTTTAATAGGGTGCCGTTCATGATCAGCCGTTTCTTAATCCCCCTTCTTTTGATCCTTTTTATCCCCGGCAGGGGACACCGCCAACAAGCAGATGTCTTGATTGTCCCCAAGGATTTTGAAAAAATCTTTCGCCTGTGGCAACAGGCGCAAGGGGAGCAAACCCGTCTCATTAATGAGGAAGAGAAGGACATCGAAAAAGCTCTCTACTATTTTAATGCTTATCCAAGAAGACCCACGCCTGAAATTATGTCTTCTTCTGATGAGCGAATTCGTCGCCCATGGAGCTACGATTATAAATTGCATTCTCCTTGGCCATGGTACTCTCTTGAAACACATTTTGAGAAAGGCTACGTCTGGAACGCAACAGAAAAACTTTTCCCTTGTAAGGATGGCAGGTGCCGTGAAAATGTTAGCAAGCTTTTTCAAATTCGTCTTGTAGACCGCCATAAGTGTACTGTTGCTGGCTATTGGGGTTTATCCATGGAGACGAAAGACGTACAATTGTTTGACCACGATGACCTTGATTTCAGAAAATCTATCAAAGAAAGTCAGTTAACGTTTGAAGAAAAAAGACTGCTTTTGTTGGCCCATTTCCCTGTTGTTATATATCCTTATATTCGTTACCGCGAAACAAACCCAAGCTCCCTCAACGTAGAATCTCCTTCCATACTTCCACCCCACATTCCCATCCTTAAAGAGGCAATCATCTCCTTCCATTTATGGATGAGTGATTTTATCAATGACCATGTCCGCTTTGACGGAGAATAAATCTCCTAACAAAAAAACTTTTATGAAAGAGCCCTGGGTGTTCAAGGCGAAGCTTGCAAAGGGTTTAATCCCCTCCTATAATTAGGCCCTATTCTTGGATGTAATGGTTTTAAAGGCTTTTTATAGGGTCATGGCTAAAAAACTTTATATAAAAACTTATGGGTGTCAGATGAACGTGTACGACTCTGAGCGTATGGTTGACCTGCTTAAACCCCTAGGCTATCAAGTTACGGATGAACCTGCCGAGGCAGACATTGCACTTTTGAACACATGCCATATTCGAGAAAAAGCCGAGCAAAAAGTATATTCTGACCTGGGACGCCTACGGCAACATCAAAATTTACGACAGAAACAAGGTAAATCTCTTTTTATTGGCGTGGGTGGATGTGTTGCCCAAGCCGAAGGTGAAGAGATTCTGAAACAGGCGCCTTACGTCAGTATGGTGTTTGGCCCCCAAACTTATCATCGCCTTCCCGAAATGATTGCTAAAATTGTACGACAACACGAAGGCCGCCTTCCCCAAGCGGGACGCGGAATTGTCGATACAGAGTTTCCTTTCGAAAGTAAATTCGATGCCTTACCCGTTCCTGAAACAACGAATGTGAGTGCTTTTCTATCCATTCAAGAGGGATGTGATAAATTTTGTACTTATTGCGTTGTACCCTATACCCGTGGCATTGAATATTCAAGACCCGCCAAGGATATTCTGGCAGAGGCCAAGAAGCTTGTAGAATTGGGCGCCAAAGAGATTACCTTGTTGGGGCAAAATGTTAATGCCTATCATGGTCAAGCGGCTTTTTTATCGAATCATGGAAGTACAGAATGGAATTTAGCACGTCTTTTAAGAGAATTGGCAACCCTTCCAGGCCTCGAACGGTTGCGCTATACAACCTCACATCCGGATGATATGGATCAGGATTTAATGGATGCTCACGGTGATGTTCCTCAATTAATGCCTTTCTTACATCTGCCTGTCCAATCGGGCAGCGACCGCATTTTACAGGCCATGAATCGTAAGCATACAGCCAAAGATTATTTGAAAATTATTGAACGTCTGCGCCAATCACGACCTGATATTGCCTTTTCGTCGGACTTTATCGTTGGCTTTCCAGGAGAAACAAACGAAGACCACCAAGCAACCTTAAAATTAGTGCAAGAAGTTGTTTACAGCCAAGCGTACTCTTTCAAATATAGTATACGCCCAGGTACGCCTGCTGGCTCTATGGATTTGCAAGTTCCAGAAACGGTTAAGACAGAAAGATTGCACGAATTACAAGCGCTTTTAAATCAGCAGCAACTTGCCTTTAATCAACAGTTTCTTGGTACCCTTCAACCGGTCCTATTCGATAGAATCGGAAAAGAAGAAGGACAACTTTTGGGTAAAACCCCCTACATGCAGTCGGTTCCTGTAACGGCATCAAAACGCTTGTTTGGTCAATTAATGAATGTCATAATTAAAGGAGCCCATGCTAATAGCATTACAGGCGAAGTTGTGACGGAAATAAGAAAACATACCGCATAAAAAGGCTGATTCTTTGGAACCTGAACCGTACTTATTAGAATTTATGGACAATCATCTTTTGTCCCTGTTGGTAGGTCCCCAAGACCACCATCTTGCTTACCTGGAGAAGAAGTTGGGGGTAAGTTTGGCTATGAGGGGGAATCGTATCACTGTTCATGGCAACGAACCGGCAATTCGTTATGCGGCTGAAGTTTTAAATTATCTTTATGAACAATTGCAAAAAGGTGCCTTCCTTGACACAGATTTTTTAGACCACAGCTTGCAGGTGATTGCTAAAAGGTTTTCAGAAAACGTAGAACAACAATCTGGAACGCTTAAGAAAACAGAAATTTCGATTGTTACCAAACGTCGCATCGTCTTCCCCCGTACCCCCAACCAAGCCGCCTATATTGAATCCATGCAACATAAAGAATTGGTTTTTGGGATTGGCCCGGCTGGAACAGGAAAAACATACTTAGCGGTAGCCCAGGCTGTTTCCTTCCTTTTGGAAGGGAAAGTTGATCGTATTATTCTTTCAAGACCTGCCGTAGAGGCAGGGGAAAGTTTAGGTTTTCTACCTGGGGACATGAAAGAAAAAGTCGATCCTTATTTACGCCCCCTTTACGATGCGCTGCATGATATGTTACCGCCCGACCAAGTCCCTAAAAGAATTGCCAACGGTGAGATAGAAATAGCTCCCATTGCTTTTATGCGAGGCCGAACTCTTGGAAATGCTTTTGTTATTTTAGATGAAGCGCAAAATACTACAGAAATGCAGATGAAAATGCTGTTAACACGATTGGGACCTCATTCTCGTATGGTCATTAATGGAGACTTAACCCAAATTGACCTCCCCCGGGGCGTTCCCTCTGGTCTTAAGAATGCCAAAGAAATATTGAAAAATATTGCGGATATAGACTTCATCTTTTTTGACGAACGGGATGTTGTCCGCCACCCTTTGGTTGCAAAAATTGTTCACGCCTATGATCGTTACGACAAAAAAAAACAGGCTACCTCATGAATCGTG
>JAJZHT010000065.1 GCA_021804455.1 Pseudomonadota bacterium
GAACCGCGTATGAAAAACAGTAGTAAAATCATCCTTTTATCTTTGCCGTTATACCTGATGGGCGTAACGGTTCAGGCTGATTATTATGATAATGCCATGAGTGCATGGAGTCAGTTTAAGAAAACAAATCCTTTAGGGAAGAAGTCCGATATTCTGGATTTTCTGGAAACCCAAGATGATCCGCATATTATCGCCGCCACCACGGCAACTGGTTTGGATGTTGGAATTACCAAAAACCCCAGTATTGAACGGGTGAATCGGTTACTGGGCATCTTGGCCCGCAAATTAAAAAACACATCAGAATCGGCAGAGGATCTTCAAGATCAGAAAAACTACGTCAAGTCTGTTAAAGACCACCAATTTCAAGTGTTCCAAACATTTTGGCAACGGTTGCAGATGGGAGATTTTTCTTTCGAAACGATTAAAATTGCAGATATCCGTAAAAAGATAGGAAGACAAGATATTTACCTAACACAAAGCGGGCAATTTTTAATTGGCGACCCCAAGGGGCATATAACGATCAACGAAATGGATGAGTCCAACCTTTCTGGCTTTGTGTGGCGGGGGAAATTCGATCCCGTGACCTATCGTAAAATTTATCAGGAATTCCCGTGGTTAGATACTTTTGATTATAAGGTCCAATCCGGCAGTACAGGACAAGACGTAGCCTCCCTGTTGTTGAATGTACGCGAATTTGATCAAATGGATCTCGATATCTCAACCTCTGTGACGCTTTCAGCCCCTGTTAAAGTTTCTGCACAACAGTTAAATATTCGTGGCGAAGGCGACTTGACACGTTTCCTAACAGCCGATTCAAAAATAAAATCGCTTTCCTTAATGGGGCGTTCAAAGAAGGTTCTCTCTGTAGCTGAAATCGCCTTAATTGGCAAAATTCACGATGCTTCAATTTTGGAGGAGTTTATCACAGATGATCAGGCTTGTGAGGCCACCATAAAGTCTACGAAGCTTTCCTTACCCTGGAAGATCAAGAAAAGCAACACATTTTAGAAAGGAATCTTTAACATGAAAAAGACCATCAAAGAAACTCTCAGCCTATCTATATTATGGTTTGGGCTTTTAAATACATGCTTGTCCACAGCCCAAGCTGCTCAAAAACAGATTGATTTTGGAGGAGAATCATCTTCATCTTCACTTGTCAAATCGGTGGGTCAAGAAGTTATGGATCCGGATCTCTTGAATACAACGGGCATTGCCAAAGCTGTTAAAGAGGGAGATGCGAACTTTATGAAAGACTTTATCAACGATGTTTTCCCTTTATCTTATGTTGAGGCCTATAAGGGGTTAACCATTTTATCTCGTAACCAAAAGACGATTGATTCTTTGATGAATGTTCTTGAAAATTCCGCTGCTATTAAAGCTTTGTTTAACGGAGATGGCCAAAGATATGCTTTGTTTCAAAACTATATTAAAGGATCGCGCGCTGCCGTTGACAATGCCGTTAATAAAAATCCTTTTTTCCATCAATTCGTTGAGGCCTCTCAAGAATTGCTGGTCACGATTGAGGACGTGGGGCGACAGTTTTGTGCTAAATTAATACAGAAATATCCTACCGAAGCACCCAAACTTTTAGAGGATGCTTCTCCTGTAAAAGCTATTGAAGACGTTAAAAAGGATAATTTTGCCCTTCTTAAAGACCAAGAAGAAAAAAACGCTTTGCAAACTTTGATTAGAATTCATGGCAAAAAAGCAGCAACCTTAAACCTGGATGATTTTGTCCAACAAGCAGGAGGAAAAGAGCGTGCTGCGGAAGTCTTAGAATTCGGGCTTAAAATCTGTGATGAAATTCAGACCATTATTAAAAAGGCTAAAGACGGGATTAATAAGGTGAAAAGTGCCCCTGTTCTTGATACTTCACGGGGTGGTCTAGGGTTTATGGATCATGATATCTTGACTTTAACCTACGGGCAAAATTACCCCGCCATACAAAACTATCTGCAAATATGGGATAAAGCTTATCAAATAAAAGATGATTTGATGGCAGAGTGGCGTACTCCCGGTGGTAAAACAGTTAAAATGGCGGATTTAAATGCTGCTGAACGATTGTACGCAATGGCCTATAACGGTGATTTCGCCAGAGCCTATGGCGAAGCTCCCCGAAATCAGGATGACCATAGACAAGAGCGTGCTGATTTCAAAAAAATGGTACAAGAAATTATTGAACAACTAAAAAAATAAATTTAAGGGGATGGGGGGTTATGCCCCCTTACCAATATTTTTATCCTCAATCACCTCGCGGATCACAAAGCGGGGGCGTTGGCTCAGGGTTTGAAAAACCCGTCCTAAATATTCCCCCACCAGGCCAATACCCATAATGACGACACTAACCAAAAAGAATAAGATGGCAAACAGGGTGAAAACACCCTCTACCTCGGGCCCCACCATAAGACGCCGCACCAATAAATAGACCACCAAAAGGCCACTCAGTCCTGAAACCGCCATCCCAAACAAAGTAAACAATTGCAACGGTACCAAAGAAAAACTGGTAATCAGGTCGAAACTGACCCGAATCAATTGATACAAACTGTATTTAGAAGACCCCACCACCCTGGGCTCATGCCGCATTTCAACCTCGGCCGGATTCAGGGCAAACTTGTATCCCAGGGCGGGGATAAAGGTTGAGCGTTCCTGGGATGCCACAATTTTGTCAATAATATGGCGATGATACGCCCGAAACATACACCCCTGGTCACGCATCTGAATATCCGTCAACGTCGCCCTTACCCAATTCATCAATTTAGAAATATAGGTTCTGAAAATATTATCTTTGCGGTGATCACGATAGCTGCCGACATAATCATGTCCCTGATCCATTTTTTCCAGCAATTTATAAATTTCTTCGGGGGGATTTTGCAAATCAGCATCCAAATTAATGACCACGTGTCCTCGACTTTTTTCAAAAGCGGCCATAATCGCCATATGTTGACCGTAATTGCCATGAAAATCGATGATTCGCACCTTGTCCGGGTAACGCTGATAATACTGCTTTAAAACAGCTAACGATTGATCCTTACTGCCATCGTTGGTAAAAATCACTTCATAGGTTTTATGCAGGGCATCCAGGCTTTTAAACAAACGTTCGCATAGAAAAGGAAGGGTTTCTTCCTCGTTATAAACGGGTATTACTACCGAAAGATAGGGTTGAACCATCAAAGGACCTCTTTTTTAACCGATGTTTTTTTTAAATAATCGTGCCCCAAACGCTGGGCACGTTGATAGGCAGAGTCTGTTGCCTTTTTTACCAGAGGTAACAATCCCACCTGGGGGTTGTTTAATAACTCCAAAGCTGCGGCGGTCGTCCCCTGAGGGCTGGTAACTTGTTGACGTAGGGCCGAGGCAGACTCTGTTGTGTTTTGTAAAGTTACACCCGCACCAATGGCCGTTTGACGGGCCAAAGTCATCGCTGTTTCAAAAGGGAGTCCTAAAATTTCTCCTGCCTGGGCCAAGGCCTCAACCATGGCATAAAAATAGGCGGGGCCACTGCCAGAAAGGGCTGTTACCGCATCTAATTGTTGTTCTTCCTCTACCCATACCGTTTTACCCAGAGGGCGAAATAAGGTTTCAACCAAAGGTAAAGATCCTTGGGTCGAAATCAATCCTGTTATTCCTTCACCAAACTGCACCGCAAGGTTAGGCATGGCCCTTACAATCGGGGCATGGTATAAAAATTGCCTGAAAAAGGCAAAAGGTACGCCTGCGGCTACACTTATCCAAAGATGGTTGGGTGCATCGAAAAGGGGACTGTAAAGGGGCATGATGGTATCAATAATCTGGGGTTTGACCGCCAGTACAATCGCATCGGGTTGATACCCTGTGGGCAATTCATCAGGGTGACGTAAACAGTCGGGATAGGTTGGATCCATAACCGTTAGATCATAAAAAGGCTGCCATCCCTTAACCAGGGCAGATCCCATCGCCCCGCATCCCACAATTAAGATTTTCTTCTGGTTCATGAAACTTTTCTTTTAAAAAACGAAACTCATACGCCTAGGGATAGCGCGACACACCGATATGCTGTTGATTTCGAGAGGCTGCCAATTCAATTTGCCGTTGGCGTTCGCGTAAACGTTGTTTTTTTTCCAGACTTAAATCCGCGGCACAGGCTGGACAAGAGACACCCTGTTCATAATTAGGGGATTGTTTATCCCGGGCCGTTACCGGCATACGACACCCATGACAAAGATCATGTTGACCCTGGATTAACCCATGGGCCACGCCTACGCGTTGATCAAAGACAAAGCAATCGCCTTGCCATAAACTTTCTTCAGAAGGAATGGTTTCTAAATATTTCAAAATCCCTCCCTTGAGGTGATAGACATTTTCAAACCCTTCAGACAGCATGTAAGAGGAAGCCTTTTCACAGCGAATACCCCCTGTACAATACATGGCAATTTTTTTATGTTTTTTAGGATCAAATTGGGATCGAACCACATCGGGAAATTCCGTAAAACAGTCTGTTTGAGGGTTAATGGCTCCTTGAAAAGCGCCGATTTTAACCTCATAATCGTTACGGGTGTCAATCAAAATAACTTCCGGATCTTGAATCAAACGATTCCAGTCTTGTGGTTCAACATAGGTTCCCACCTTTTGCGTTGGATCAACACCAGGAACTCGCAAGGTTACAATCTCCTTTTTTAATTTAATCTTTAACCGATAAAAAGGGCATCGCTCGCTGGTGGACTCTTTATATTCAAGGTTATGAAAACGTTCATCTTTTTCAAACCACGCATTCAAGGCATCAATGGCGGCACGTTTCCCCGCAACAGTACCATTAATCCCTTCCTCGGCCAACAACAGGGTTCCTTTAATCTGATTTTGTTCGCAGAGGTCTTTAAGGATGAGCTGTAAAGCCTGATAGTCTGTTAATTTCACAAATTTGTATAAGGCAGCGATAATAAACATGATTTTTCAAGAACAACATTTTATTTGATCGCCACTATATCATGTTGCCCTTCAAGGAACGAAGAAAAAACAACGTTTTTTATCTAGAATCGTGAGGAAAGCCAAATGGCTGCTTTAGAAAGGGTGCTTATAACCTGATCAATAACAGGAAAACAGGGGGCCTCTTGCCCCCCTTGATCCATAGCTATCTGACGGTGGACCAATTCATCCTGATGACACTCTTGAATCACTTGCAAAACCTCTGCATAGTCTGGTTGTCCTTGTAATTCCTCTTCTTGTTGGCGGTAGTGGTCATCAATCACCGTTTCAACAGCAATGGTACAAGCATGAGCGGTCTTTTCTCCTGCCAAGGCAGTCGCTACGCCCAAACCATAGGCGGCGATGGACCACAAGGGTTGGAAGAGGGTAGGGCTTATTTTGTGAGTAATCAGCAGCTGATTAAACTTTTTTAAATGCTCTTCTTCATGCTCAGCCATTGTTTGAAGAGCGGGGTTTGCTTTCAGAACAGCCAACTGCCCCTTATAAATACGAACAGCACCGTATTCACCGGCCTGATCAACCCGCAAAATACGTTCTAAATCTTGGCGGCGCATGGGCGTGCTCCTATGCTGATTCCTAAAGAAATCATGACAACCATGCTTAAAGCCAAGGTGTTCCATAATGTGGCTGAAAACCCAAACAAGCGCCAATTGACCTGACTGCAACGAGGCCTCGAAGAATCTGCTTGGATGCTATGTCGTAAAAGGGAGATTTTTTGTTGAACGGTTAATTCTTTATCATCAACCGAGGAATAAGCTAAGGAATGGTGACAGGCGGAAGGTTCAGACCACCATTTTTGTTCAACTCCCAAATGATAAAAGCTCAGCGCCATGGCCCCTATCAGTAACAGCAAGCGCAAGATTCTAAGCCACATCCAACCCGAAAAACGTACCAGGAAAAGACTGGTCGCCAAAATTACCCAATATAACCCCCGTAAGTACAAACACAGATGGCAAGGCTTAATATGATAAAATAACTCGGCTGTTAACGCGAACGCCAAACTTCCAGCGATAAAAACTAAGATGAATAAGTTCAGATTTTTTTCATGAAAATACGAGCAATTCTTCATCAGACCACAAACTTAAAGACAACAAACCCTAGGATAATTATGCCCAGAGTGGCCGTTAAGAACAAGCCTAGATATTGTTCAATCCATGGACGCGCCCAAGGTCCACACCACCATAATAAGCCCGATAAAAGGTAGAAACGGAAGCCCCGTGCAATAACGGAGGCGGCTAAAAAGACTTTTACATCAAATCCTGCTACTCCACTGGCAATTGTTACCAATTTATAGGGAATGGGGGTTAGGCCTTTAAGGACAATAATCCAGAACCCCCATTCGGCAAAACCTTGCTGAAACCGCTGGAATCCTTCCGATAAATTATAGGTTTCAATCACCCAATTCCCTAAACTGTTATAAAGGTAATAGCCAATCGCATACCCCAGCAATCCACCCAGAACCGAACTGATCGTGCATAAAAACGCCAAACGCCAAGCTTGATGCCGATTGGCCAAAATCATAGGGATTAATAACAAATCGGGTGGCAAAGGAAAAACTGAACTTTCAGCAAAAGAGATAAGACAAAGCAGCCAAACAGCCTGGGGGGTATTGGACGTTTCTAAAATTCGGTCATACCAAGAGCGTAACCATTTTTTTGGAGGGTGAGCCGTTAAAGTCATTCTATCCTTAGAGGGGCAAACTTAAAAAACTAGCAGCACCATACCATGGTAAAGAGGGGAACGCAAAATTGATTTGACAAGATTGGTTAAATGTGGAAAATACTCGTTAACTCTGAAAATGATTTTTTATTTAATTTTTGACAAAGACAAATAGGCGTATTAC
>JAJZHT010000066.1 GCA_021804455.1 Pseudomonadota bacterium
AATATAGGATTATTAAATTCCATAAAAAATTTTAAGTCGTTGAATGATCTGATCGAATTCTTCTTCATCGTTAAAAGGTTCTGCGCCTTCTTCTTTATAAGTTCCGCCAATGACGCCGATATCTGTGGGGGATGTTCCTGGAATGTGTTTGGGAAAGGCACATAAAAATCTTTTGGCTTTAGAATCCGAAACATCACACCCAGGCCCTGAATGCGCCGATAACATGTATTGCCAATCTTGAGGGTCTTGATTTTTTAAGAGAATCAGATGGCCAACAGCTTTTTTGACAAGAGAATCAGGGACCAAGGTTTTTGCGGACAACCCTGTACAATTAAAGACCACAGGAGAATGAATTTCAGAGAGATCGGATATTTTTTGGTTAATAAAGGTAACATAAGGTTTTAAAATCGTGGTTAATGTTTCCATCATAAGCCCTGTATTAATAAAAATACCCTCATCGAAAACCGCCATAGGGCGTGTGGTACCGTTACCAAAATCTAAGGTCACTTTTTGGGCGGGTTTCATGACGCCAGCTGTCACATACCCCAGAAAACGTTCTGTTTCCTTTCGCGGTATGTAAAGAGGCAAAAGAGAGGCGCCTTTTGAAAATAAAGGATGTTTTTGGGTAGCAATTTTGTGATAAAAACGATACGCATAAAGGCTTATCGGATGGATAAGGGGTTGATAATCGGCATTAACCTCCATAAAGGCTGGCGCTAAAAGTGCTCCAGCATGATGGGAAGGGAGATCCTGGAATTGTTCGGCAAGAATCGTAATATTTTTATACCCTTGTTCAAGAAGTTCTAGGGCTGTGAAAAGACCAAGAACACCGGCCCCAATAACAGAAATATCGGTTGTTTTTGTAGGCTTCTGCGGCATTTTTTGTTGCAACAATTGAACAATATAGTGGGCAGCTCCGGGGGCTAGAGTCCAGCCGCTGCCACCATAACCGTAATTATGGGCGATAGAGTGTTTCTTTGTTTTTTCTACCCAAAAAGCAGGGCACTGTTGACGGATGGCCCTTTGGCAAATAATTTTCTTGCCTAAATAATCCTTGTCAAGGGACGGGGGTTGTAAAAATCTTACGGAACCCTTTTCTTGGTTTTGAGTTAAAAAATCTGTCATTAAAAGAATAAAAGAAACTGAGATAAGGATTCTTTCATTAAACACCCCAATGAATAAAATTTCGTTAAAATTTCTGTTTTAGAGGGTGTTTGGCCAAGGAATTTTGTTACAAAAACATTTAAAAATTAAGATTTTGGTAAGGATTCTGGGGGTATTATTGGGAGTACCTAGGTGATAGAGAGCCCCTTTTTGAAATCAGAACAAAAGGTGAGAGGAACTGTTTTGCCTGCTGACTTTTTAAGAAGGTGGGTATAGCCCCCCTCCCGTTTAGGGAGGCAGTGGGCGGGGGGTGGCAAAAAAATGAAATTAACTTTTTGTTAATTTTGGTTAACCAAGGGTTAACAGGTTGAGTTTGTCAAACGTAGAGTTAAAGCTCTATAATTTTGATATAAAAAAGCCCTTTCATTTACAAGAAATACCGAGGTCTAATAAGAAATGGGGGTAATACGATTAGAGAGGTTTAGTTTTATTAGTACCGCTAACCCCCTATAAAACCATCGCGCCCTCTTGCTTTCTGATTGTTAGAAATCCTTGCTTTGATCTTCACGAGGTTGTATTCCGCCGTATTTTTGAACTTAATAATCAACTGTGAAATTTGAATTACCCTTGGGATAGGTCCAACCCGCTGGCAGCCAAATTTCCAAGGGTTTAGCCTTAGGATCTTGAGAAGCGGAATTCACAAAAAACAAGGGATAACTTCCATTGGGTTCTAAAGTAAGATCCAACCAATTGTTGCGCGCAAGGTCCATGCTGGTTTCACCCGTAGCAGCCATATTTCTTAAAATGATTAAGCGCTCCGTTAAGTTATTCCCCAATGATGTAACCCCTTGAAGATTACGGTTCAATTCTTTTAAGCCTACCGCTAAGTCAGGAGTGGGAGATGATGTAAGCGCCGAGGAAGTTAATTGTCTCATTCTTACACGGGAAGCAGAATCAAGAACTTCACCCGCACTGGCGCTGTGGGCGTCTCCTCCTAACAAAGTGACTGTTTTTCCTTTACTGACAAGTTTATCCAGGTTTTGAAGGATTTCCTTTTTTTCTTGGATGTGGTTGGGGTGTGACCACTGATCCATAAAGTCCGTTGTTACATTTAGGTTCGCAAACCAAGGAACAGAATCGTTGTTCAGAGATCGCATAAAGTTTTTTGCAAGATCTGTATAACCAAACAAATTGACGCCAAATTCGATAAGATGAAAGTTTTGATAGACAAGCGGTAAGCCCGTAATAACAAAAATATTTTGTTGAGGGAGTTCATTCAATCGGTCAAACATAAATTGTCTTGATGCCGAAGACGTTACTTGAGAGGGGGTCCGTTCTGACCGTGTGTCTAGGGCATAGAAAGCGCTGTTTTCAAACTGTGTTAACAAAGAATGGGAATCCACTCCATCGGGTCCAATCAATTCAATACTGGCTGCATTTTCTTTTTTAGTATGATGTTGGAACAGGTAATAAAAGCGATCAGCAACTTTTGTGACGGTTTCCAAAAGAGGAGGGATTTCATAGTACGAACCTTTCCCATTAAAATATTCATGATCATCAGACATATTTTGGGCAGGAACAGAACCCACAAAAGTAGAAAAATCGGGTTTAGAGTAGTGTTGTTGATAGTGTTCCAGTACAAAGGTTGTAATTTGTTCTTCAATTTCAGGCGTGGTGTTAAAAGCCTTAATTTTGTCAGATGTTTGTGAAAACACAGGCTTAATGCTGGGTAGATCAAAAACAGAACGATAAGTGTCAAGGTAAATTTGATCCCCTGCATAAAAAGCTACGTGATAAGGGGTTGTACCATGAACACTTTGGATATTTTTCCACGTAGGTGAAGAAAGATCCGCATATTCATTGCAAGAACCAAAGAACACATGGGGATCTGTATGTTGGACAGGAACGAAAATATCAAAAGCTTTTGAGCCAATTTGGTAAGTTATTTTTTGTTCCAACTCTCCTCTTGCAAGAGACATGGTATAGTTCCAAAAATTTTGCCCTTGAACCGTATCAATCAGAGAGGGAGAGAGCGTTTCGTCAGAATTTCTAAATGATAAGGTTAAGCTGCTGGGGTCTGTATTTTGCGGCGCAACCACTAAAGCACTTAAATTCCATTTTTCGCCGTCTGTGTTACGAAAATTCAAAAGCGGTCCAAAAAAGTTATCAGCGCCTATAACCTCTTGTTGGGTTAGTAAAATTCCAATAAAGGCAGCAAGAACCTTTTTCAGCATAACACCTCCTCTTTTATTGATAAATTTTATTTTAATTTTAAATAAATAACGGTAATAGTAAAGAGGTTTCGATCGAATAAGGTTTTGTTAAAGCTTTATCACTTCTGTAACACGGATAGACCGTGCAATAAATCAACAGCTCTTTGTAATTGGATATCTATTTCTTCTTTTGAAGTGGTCGTTTCTAAAGAAGGAGTCTTTTTGGATTCCCCTTTATTTTGAGGAAGATCAATGATGATATCGGGTTCTATGCCCTGATCTTGGATGGGTTGACCTTTGGGTGTGAAAAAACGCGCGGTGGTTAAACGAATTCCTCCATAACCAGGAATACTGAACAAAGTTTGCACGGAACCTTTACCAAAAGAGCGTGTTCCCATAATGACGGCCCGTTTATGGTCTCGAAGAGCGCCCGCAACAATTTCTGAGGCAGAGGCGGATCCTTTGTTGATAAGGACAACCATGGGAATGCCACGGATGAAATCTTTGCCTTTACTTTGTAAACTTTGATTATAGGTGGGATTACGACTTCGAATTTCAACAATAAGCCCTGAATTAAGAAAGCAGCTGGCAACAGCAATGGCTTGATCCAAAGTACCCCCAGGATTATCCCGTAAATCCAAGATCAATCCAGGAAGTTTGGGATTATGATGAAGAATCGTTTCCAGTGTTTCTTTAAGTTTTTTGGAAACATTCTCACTGAAAGAGCTTATCCGCACATACCCGATTCCCTGCATCAAGGTCGAACGAATAGGGTTTACTTGGATTATGGCCCGTTTGATTTTTACGATAAAAGGTTCGCAATTGGTACGTACGATGGTTAAGCAAACTTCTGTACTGGGAGAGCCTTGTAGCAAAGCTAAAGATTCCTGACTGGAAAGTTTGTGAACATCTTGATTGTTGATGTGCGTGATAACATCGCCAGCCTGCAGACCAGCTTTTTGAGCGGGGGTATCATCAATGGCCGCAATAACTTTTATCATGCCCTTAGTTGCAAGAATCTCCAGGCCGATTCCGGCAAATTCACCCTTAGTTCGATCTGTGAGATTCTTGTAATCGGTGGCGTTTAGATAGCACGAATAAGGATCCAGGGTGGTTAAAATACCATTTAAAGCCCCCTCTATCAATTTCTCTTGGTTTACGTCTTCCACATAATCTTGGCGTACTTTATCAACAATTTCTAAAATTAAGGTTTCCAAGGGAAGATGGGACGACTCCTGCTCTTGGTCTCGTTCGCACCCCATAAGACCTAGGCATACCAAAAAAGTACCAACATAAAATTTAAGAGGGGTTTTTGGGCGCATAAGGTTCAGCATAAGCAGGAAGCTCTTTTAATTGATGGCGGACAGTTTTGATATCACGATAAAGTTTGACAATAACGTGCTGCTGTTTATTCAAAGTTGGTGTAACAGCTTGCAAAAGAAGGTTTTGATGAACCCAATCGGCCAGATTGCGGGCCAGCAAAATTCTGAAGATGGGTGAATACGTTGCTTGCCCTTTTAAGTGTGATAAAACCTTTAAAAGGTTAGGTTGCTGTTGACGCCATTGTTCCATCAAAACTTTTTCTCGTTGTTTAAGGTGTTCCAACGAACAACAAGATAAAGGGCACGCTTGAAAGAAAAAGACTACCGTGCAAAGACTTAAAAAGGATGTTCTCATGCTGGAACCAACAAAGAACGACCGGTCATTTCAGGGGGGCAAGGATAACGAAGCAATTCTAAAATTGTGGGGGCAATATCACACAAAGTCCCTTCTGTCTTTAAGGTTCGAGGGCCAGCTCCGATCAAGATAAACGGCACCAGATTGCAGGTATGAGCGGTATGAGGAGTGTGATCAGGATTTAACATGTGTTCAGCATTACCATGATCGGCGGTGATAACGAGTAACCAATTGTGCTCTTTTGCTGCTTTTTCGAGCTTTTCGAGGCACCTGTCAACAACTTCAACGGCTTTTTGAGTGGCGGCTAAGCAGCCGCTGTGGCCCACCATATCTGTGTTGGCATAATTAATAACAACCAGCTGATGACGTTTTTCTTTCATAACATGCAAAACAGCCTCTGTAAGGGCTCTTGCTGACATCTCTGGTTGTAGATCATACGTTGCCACCGCAGGGGAGGGGACTAAAATACGGTCTTCTTCTGGAAAGGGAGCTTCTCTTCCCCCATTAAAGAAAAAGGTGACATGGGCATATTTTTCTGTTTCTGCAATCCTTATTTGCCGTTGGTGGGCCTTGGCAATAACTTCTCCTAATCCATTATGGAGAGAAATTTTAGGAAACACAGGTGTTATCCAGGGGATTAAAGAGGCAGCATAGTCGGTCATACTGATGGCGGAAGCCCATTGAATGGGAGATCCTCGATCAAAACCAGAAAAATCTGGCAAAATAAGGGCGCTGAGCAACTGACGCATACGATCAGCACGAAAATTAAAAGTCCAGAGACCGTCTTCGACCTGCACACTACGGCCCATCCCAAGGGTGCAAGGGGGAATGAATTCATCATAAATCCCTTGGTTGTAAAAAAAGTGGATAGCTTCTTGTGGAGTAGAAAAATGATGCTCAGTTTCTCCCTGGGTTATACACCGATAGGCCAGTTGGGTTCTTAGCCAGCGTTGATCTCGGTCCATGGCATAGTATCGACCACTTAAAGTAACAAGGTGAATCGTATCGTTCAAAAAAGGTTGAAGGCGCTCTAAAAATGACAACGCGCTTTGGGGAGACGTGTCACGACCATCCAAAAAGGCATGAATTTGAGTCGGAATACCTTCTGCTTTTAGAATATTAAGAGCCGCAAACAAATGCCGCTGATGAGAGTGAACCCCTCCATCGGACAACAAACCCATGACATGACAGGTTCCTTTTGTTTGATGAAGTTTTTGGAGAAGTGTTTGCACGGCTGGTTGGGATTTCAGCTTATCATCTTCAATTGCTTGGTCAATTCTGGGTAAATCTTGTATGGTAACACGGCCAAGACCAATGGACATGTGGCCTACCTCTGAATTTCCCATTTGACCTTTGGGAAGGCCAACAGCTTCCTCAGAAGCTTTTAATTTTGTTGAAGGATAACCATGAAGAAATCGCTGCCAATTCCATGCCTTTTTACTAATGGCGTTTCCAGGTCCATCCTTATCGATCCCCCACCCGTCTAGGATACACAGCACGATGCGGTCATGGCCTGGTTGCATGGTCATACTTTATTCACTAATTCCTGCTTTGAGGGTACCAAAATTTTTGTCGGATGCCCAGACTTTGCTGAGGCTTTTTTAAAGAAATACTTTGTTTTGGTGAGGTTTTTTTCTGGTGATCAGGGGGGAAATATGCTTAAATTCAAGGAATTAGGATTCTATGTATTGTCTGATAAGGATGCCTTTACACAAAACTCAGATCTATGAGTGCCTTTTAAGGGGATTTTTAGTGATTTGGCGTCTTTGCAGTTTTTTTGCAGACCTAGTTTATAAG
>JAJZHT010000067.1 GCA_021804455.1 Pseudomonadota bacterium
TAGAACAATCTAAAAAACTTGAACAATTAACGACCGCTCCCAAAAAATTTAGTCACGTCAGTATTTTATTTGGAGAGTTAAATTCATCCGTTGCGGTTGTTAGAGAAACTTTGGTTTCCATTATGTCGGAAGATAGAAAAGAACCTGATAAATCGGCGGTTTTGGCTCGCGTTTATCAAACAGTCCAAGCGATGGGACACGAACCAAAAGAATTGAAGATTCTTCAAGAAAACATCACAAAGATTTTAATAGATTTTTTGGGGGGGATTCATAACCCAGCTACTTTAGGCGTTATGTATTATATAATGCAGGATATTCAGGCTAAAATAGACTTTGGTGGAAGCAGTTCAGGGATTGCTGTTTCACAGCTTTCCAGCCTTTTACAGGCTCTTCAAGGTATTATTCAACAAATCCCTCCTCAGGGAATGTCCAATGTTGATACCAATTTGACTAAGGCCCTAAAGAAGAAAAATTATCTGATGGCTCTTGAAAAATGGGTGGACAATCTAAGTTCTCCTTTTTCTGAGTTTCAGGAATTAATGGCGAGCATCCTATGGATAGATTCAAAATTACCCGAGATCAACGAACAAATATCAAAAATGCAGCAAGAAATTTTGATGATTGATAGGGAGAGGTACCAAATTCATAAAACTATCCAGGAAATTCAAGCTGCAACACTTAAAAACGAAATGATGACGCTGAGTGTCGCTGTTGATTCGGCTATGAGTCATTTTCTCGCCAATGATATTATTCTCAAAGCCCCTAATATTATCTTTGGCGATATGTCAACGATAGGGGGAGTTTTGACAAACGGTACTTGTACGATAAAGTCTGGTGAACGATTGGCTTCTTTGTTTGGGGAAAGCCTAGATGACGTGGGTATTTTTTAACACCAGATAATAAATTATCGATGGTCTTAAAGGCCTTATTTGGTATTCCAGAGGATGTTTTTATTCAAATAACGGAAGGTCTTGATGATTCGGGAATTATCTTAACGAAAGTTTTTAATTACGTTTTGGGAGGCAATCGTGATGGAATCGGGGGAACCAATCAGTTTTCCAGTTATGCAGGCAGCGTTGGCCGTGTCGGTGCTTTTGCCGCCGGGGCCAAAGTCAGTGACTTTTTTCAAACCCATGCTCCTCAAGGGGCAGATGACTGCATGAGGTTGAAAACTCTCCTAAAATATCTACGAAGTAAGAAGTTGCCTGATATTCATTAAGTCTAAAAAAGTTTGCATTCCAGTAAAATTTTGCTATAGGTTGGCTTCAAGAAAGATGTAGGAGATGGTTGTATTACACAGGCTGATTTGACTCTTTTAACAAAGACAGACCAACTGAATCGTTTTGTACAGTCCGTAATAAAAGAAGGTTGTTCTTTTATCGCGGTTGATTGTGAGTTTGTCCGAAAAACGACCTATTGGCCTCAATTAGGCTTGATCCAATTGGCTACCCCTGGTCAATCAATAATGATCGATCCTTTATCAAAGGAGATAGAACTCTCTCCTTTATGTCAGCTTTTGTATCATCCAAACCTGATAAAAGTATTTCATTCCGGTCGTCAAGATATTGAGATTTTTTATCATCTTTTTCAACGTTGCCCAGCGCCCTTATTTGATACCCAGATTGCGGCTGGGTTTCTTGGCTTTGGCGAATCGATCAGTTATGAGAGGCTTGTAAAAGAAATTTTAGAGTATTCTCTGGATAAAGAAGATCAATATACCAACTGGCTTCAAAGGCCTCTAACGCCTTCACAGCTGCGTTATGCAATGGGTGACGTTTACCATTTACAACAGCTTTATACTCTTTTGATTCAAAAACTTCAAAAGGAAGGTCGCCAAGACTGGGTTCTAGAGGAATCAAGAGTTTTGGCTAATCCCGATCTTTATCAAAACTCACCAAAGACAGTTTGGCAGAAATTTAAGCCACCTTTTTCAAAATGGCGATTTATTTCTGTTTTTTGGGATTTGGTAACGTGGCGTGAAACCCAAGCGCAAAGTCTTAATTTAAGTCGTGTTGTGTTGGCAGAACATCAACTGTTGGTTGATTTAAGCCAAAAACCTTTTTTGGAAAAAGATGTTTTCCAAAGTTTTCTTAAGGGCTATCGTCAAAGAATTTTAAGTTTAAAACTGGGAGATATTTTTTATGAATGCTATCGCGCCGCCTGGGATTTTATGAACAGCACCGATGATCGTTTAGAGGACCGTAAACAGCAAATTCGCCTGTATTTTCAAGAACAGGATTATGCTGCTCTTAGTCTAGAACAAAAGAAGCACGTTAAGGACCTTCGTCTTCAGCTTCAAACTTTGGCGGATACTCTTAAAATTCCCTGTTCTTTTTTGGCGGGACGTCGAGACATAGAGTCGTGGGTTCGCTGTCCTCATCCCGGCCACAAATTTTTAAAAGGATGGCGTCAAAAAGTATTACAAGAAACCTTAGAGCCATTTCAGGCAGAAAATGGGTTGCAATTCTAGGGGGAACTGACTACTTTTCAACCCAAGAAAACAATTAGAAAGTTTAGAAAATGCAACCATTTCAAGGTGGAATTTCCGGTCAACAACTACGGTCTTTTATTGAAAAGATTGAGCGTCTTGAACAAGACAAGGCTGAAATTGGTGAAGTCATTCGGGAAACATTTGCCGAGGCAAAATCAGAAGGTTTTGATATCAAGGTGATGCGACAATTGATAAAAATGCGTCGCATGAAAAAAGAAGAACTAGACGAGCAACAGGAGCTTTTAGAACTCTACCGACAGGCGCTTGGTGAGTAAAAGACCTCTTTTAAGGATCAGCAGCACCACTAATCCCAAGCTAACCATACTAAGGAAAACAGGGGTTATGGTGCCGTTGTAAAACAAGGCTGCTACCATAACAAGTCCGGCAATAAGGCCATTTCGCATTAAAGCAACCAAAGCAATTGCCACTCCTTTGTCTTGAGGGGAGCTTTCGTATGCCCATGTGGCGCAGGTGGAAATGCAAAACGATAATCCAAAATTTAACAAACAAATCGTTCCCAGAATTGAAAAGGGAAGATTACCGTGGGGAGATAAAAGGCAAAATATTGCTCCTGAAATAAAAAGGTAAAGACTCAGCAACCCAATTTGCAAAGAACGTTCCATGCCTAACTTTGGTAAGAATTGTCGATAAGCTATGGCCCCCAGGAAATTGATACCGACAGGGATTAATTGGATATAGGAAAAATCAACAGGGGAAAATTCCAAATGATCAATAAAAAGAAAGGCACTGTTGGTTGTGTAAATACAGGCAATCGCAATGGGCAGACAGTGCCCTAGACTCATGGTCATAAAGTAGGAATTATTAAAAAGGCTAAAGCTCTTTGTCCATACGGATGTCACGGACGTTTGTTGATGAGAGTTTGTTGGAAGCGTTTCATCCAAAACAAAATATAAAGAAATCGTTACCCCAACAGCCACCGCTACGAGTACCCAAAAATTCATTTGCCAGCTAAAGTGCTCAAAGAGTTGGGCCCCTAGTACAGGAGCGATAGCAAATGTGATTGGAAACATGGTGTTATACGTGGCAATATAACGGGCATAGGCGATGCCTTGGAACAGATCTGAAAGAATGACAAGAGTTAAGACGCTCATTCCGCCTGAACCCGCGGCTTGAATGGTTCGACAAAATAAAAAGGTATGAATATCGCTTGATAAAGCACACCCTAGCGAGCCAACGGTAAAAACCAAAAGCGACACAAGTATTGTTTTCCTGCGGCCATACAAATCTGTCCAACGACCGTAAAAGAGAGCGGTGACGGATGACAAAAGAGGAGAGAGCATTAAACTAAACTGGATAACCCATTCTTGGGTGTCAAAGTAACGAGTTAAAAAAGGCATACAGGGAATATAGATATCCATACTGGCTATTTTTAAAGCCAGAGCTACAAATAACAAAGGGGGCACTACGAGGTGCTGAAACTTGCTCGATACTTTCATTTGCACAATAAATGCTTAGCCATTTTTAAAGCCCAGTATGTCAGTATAGCACAGGCTCCTGCTCTTTTAAAAGCAAGAAGACTTTCTGTCATAGCTTGATCGGTATTGATCCAACCCTTTTGACCTGCGGCGATAAGGGCCGCATATTCACCACTAACTTGAAAGGCCAAAGTCGGTATCTGAAACGTATGAGAAACGTGATGAATGACGTCAAGATAGGGCATACCTGGTTTTACAATGATCATATCCGCTCCTTCCTGCAGGTCTTGGCTGACTTCCCTCAAGGCTTCACGGCTGTTTGCTGGATTCATTTGATAGGTTTTCTTATCAATGATCCCTTGAAGAGGAGCCGCATCAATCGCTTGTCGAAAGGGGCCGTAAAAACTGGATGCGTACTTAGCTGCGTAACTGAGGATAAGGGTTTGGCAAAAACCCTTTTGATCAAGAAAAGTACGGATAGCTCCAACACGTCCATCCATCATATCAGAAGGGGCAATGGCATCAGCGCCTGATTGAGCTTGGATAAGAGCCTGTTGGCAAAGAACGTCTAGGGTGGCGTCGTTGTCAATCTGTTGGTTGTTTAAAAGGCCATCATGGCCATGGGTGGTGTACGGATCAAGGGCAACATCCGTGATAACCCCTAAGGCAGGGTTGTACTTTTTAAAACCTTGAATGGCCTGACAGATCAAATTATCGGGGTTAAGCGCTTCACAACCCCTGTCTGTTTTTAAAGATGAAGAGACGACAGGGAAAAGAGCGACGGCAGGAATTCCCACATGGCTGATGGTTTCAACAAGAGATGGAAGTTCTTCCAAAGTAAAACGTTTTACATCCGGCAAGCTTGGAATTTCTGGGGACATTTCGGGTGTTCTTAAAAAAATGGGCAGAATAAGGTCGTGAACTGTTAACGAAGATTCTGCCACAAGATCCCTTATCCATTGTTTTTGGCGTAAACGACGCAGGCGTGTGGTAGGGAAATGACCAGGAAAAGTCATAAAATAAACAATCAAAAATCTCATATATTAAAGGAATTTTACTGGGGTATCCTGGACAAAGGAATAACTTTTCCTGCATAGCGTGTAAGTTTTTAGAGGGACCCCATCCATTAACTTTTCCTTAACCAAAATTAACGAAAAGTTAATGTATTTTTGAGGGCCACCCCCCACCCAATCAAAAGGGCGGGGGGCTACACCCTCTTTCACCTCGGAAAAGTAGGCAAAACTCTTCCCGAAACCCTTTGTCTTGTTTCAAAAAAGGGTCTTTTCTCACCTAGGTTATTCCCTATAATACTCCTTGAATCCTTAGCAGAATGTTAATTGGGGAGATATTTTTTAAAACTTGCAGTCTGCTTTTTTATTCCAAATTTTTGAAACTGATACTTGGCTATTGTTCATCCAAACTTAAAGGTGGATTTTTTGCTACAGAAGAAATAAATATAAAGGGGTGGTTTCGCTTTAAATAGCATTAGCCAAGAAGTTTTTTTTATACTAAAATTTTAACAAAAGGGCTGCGGACGGCCAGGAAATATTTTCGGTAAGGATGATAGTTAACGATGAACTTGCAAAAATCAAAACCCACTGAACTTGATCTAAGACCTCGTATTTCGGTAATCGGTATAGGGGGGGCCGGCGGTAATGCCGTCAATAATATGATCCGTTCTAAATTGGAAGGGGTTGAATTCATCGTGGCTAACACAGATGCTCAGGCTTTGGAACAGTCCTTGGTTCAGGCTGAAAAACGTATTCAATTGGGGCTACATATTACTCAAGGCTTAGGGGCAGGTTCTAAACCTGATGTTGGACGGGCCTCTGCTGAAGAATCAATGGATGACGTGATTCAACACCTTAAGGGCAGCAATATGGTCTTTATTACCGCTGGAATGGGGGGAGGGACAGGTACAGGGGCGGCTCCTGTTATTGCGCGCATTGCCCGGGAAAGCGGTATTTTAACTGTGGGCGTTGTCACAAAGCCTTTTCATTTTGAGGGTTCACACCGGGCCCGCTCGGCTGAAAAAGGGATCGAGGAATTGCAACAGTACGTTGATACTTTGATTATTATTCCTAATCAAAACTTGTTCCGCGTGGCCAATGAACGCACAACCTTCGCGGATGCCTTTAAAATGGCGGATGATGTTCTGTAGTCGGGGGGGCGGGGAGTTACAGATCTTATGATGATGCCAGGTCTGATTAACCTTGACTTTGCCGATATAAGGGCTGTTATGGCCGAAATGGGTAAGGCCATGATGGGGACAGGTGAGGCAGAAGGCGATCGTCGGGCTTTGGATGCGGCCGAGGCGGCAATTTCTAATCCGTTGTTGGATGATGTATCGATGAAAGGGGCTAAAGGCGTTCTGATCAATATTACAGGCGGTTATGATATGACTTTGTACGAGGTTGATGAAGCGGCGAATCGCATTCGTGAAGATGTGGAAGCGGATGCAAATATCATTTTTGGTTCTACGTTTGATGAAAAATTGAACGGTCGTATAAGAGTTTCGGTCGTAGCAACAGGGATAGGAGCAACACCGGCTCCAGTTGCCTCGTGGCGTGAGACAAGTGTCGCCTCAACACAGACGGCTCCAACGTCGCCATCCTCCGCGGTGTTTCACGACAATCAAACGGCTGCTTTTGTGCGGCCTTCTCCCTCAACAGCCGAAGGGGTTTCTCCTTCTTCTGCAACCACAACGGCTGCCAATGCTGTTTATACAGAACAGGCT
>JAJZHT010000068.1 GCA_021804455.1 Pseudomonadota bacterium
AAATATCTTACCCTACAAATCCCTAAAAAAGAGTTAAAGATTCCTTCCCTCATTTTTTAAAGAACAATATTTCAAAAGCTCTACCCACTAACTTCTTGAATGTGCCCATCACATTTTTCTGTATTCTAAATAAAGACAGTGTCTTTCCTGCTGCAAAGCCTTTTGTTCATAACGTGTCATCGGCCAGCCTTCAAGACAGGGTCGACTCCAAATATCATCTCGTGTTTGCACAAACAATCTTTTCCCTTCCGAAGAGGAAAAAATCTCTAAAATCCATTCTTGATACCCAGAATGATCGGTTGCTATTCGCCAAATTCCCTGGGGTTTTAAAACGCGATGAATCTCAACCAAACGATCAAGCTGAACAAATCGACGTTTATGATGACGTTTCTTAGGCCACGGATCAGCAAACAGTAAATAAACTTGATCTAAGCAAGCCTCGGGTAATTTAGATAATAAAATCCCAGCATCATCTGGAAATAAGAAAAGATTCGATACAGGTCGACTTTCGATCTTTTGTAAGAGAGAGGCCACCCCATTGACAAAAGGTTCACACCCTACATAAAAACGATCAGGATGGGTATAAGCTTGTTCATAGAGGTGTTCCCCGGATCCAAAACCAATTTCTAAACATACAAATTTTTCCTGCCAAAAAGACAGAGAATTGCATAACCTCGCATCAAAGTGTAAAGAAGGCAATAAATTGTGCCATAAATGACTTTTATGGTCTTTCAAAGGGCGAGATTGACGACGTCCGTACAAGGAACGCTTTAGAAGAGGAACCGCTAATTTGCTTGACATATTTTATAGGGTGATGATAGCAACAGTTTTATGTAGAGTTGTTGTAACCAATTTGTGTTCAACTTTGCAACTTTCAAAGGATCACTTGTGACTTTATCACGAAAACTCATAGATGCCCTTGTTATCGCCGGCTTTGGCTGGCAGCTTCATACATGCCAGGCTCGCTGTAATTCAACGGAGGGGGAGTTTTTTACGCCTCCTTCTCCTTCAAAACCGGTTCTTGTTCCCAAGAAACAGCCCCCTAACCAACAAGAGGATTTGTTGAAGAATCATAGCCCCGTTTCTGAGCACCCTTCTTCTCCTTCATCTTCCCCCAATAAACCGGATAAGTGGTTTGAGCTTTATTTATCCCGTTTACTCACCAATTTTGACGATTAAGAATAAGGTTTTTTGCTAATGTCGATTGCTTTTGTTTTTCCAGGTCAGGGTTCTCAAACTATGGGCATGGGGCAACAATTTCTTGAAAATTTTGCCTCGGCCCGACACGTAATGGAAGAAGTTAATGACGCCTTATCTCAAAATTTAACATCTTTAATTTTACAAGGTCCACTAGAGGATTTAACCCTTACAGAAAATGCCCAACCCGCCTTGCTCGCGATCAGTATGGCGATTCTAAAGACCTTGGAGAATGAAGCCAAGCGTCCCATTCTTCAACTGGTACACTCTCTAGCTGGACATTCTTTAGGAGAGTACAGTGCTTTGTGTGCTGCCGGTGTGTTTACCATCGGTCAAGCTGTACGTCTTGTCCGCCTACGTGGACAAGCCATGCAAAAAGCTGTCCCCTTAGGGAAAGGTTCCATGGCTGCTATTCTGGGACTTGAGGTCCCAACCGTTGAGAAAATGTTAAAAGACTTCAGCAACCCAAAAGAAGTTTGCGTTGTTGCCAACGATAACGCCCCAGGGCAAGTTGTTATCAGTGGCCATAAAACGACGGTTGATCAAGCCATTGTCAAAGCAAGTGAGATGGGAGCGAAAAGAGCTGTTCCCTTGGCGGTTAGTGCTCCCTTTCATAGTCCTCTTATGCAACCAGCAGCAGACATTATGAGAGAGGCTCTTCATCAGTCTTCCCTACAAAACCCCATCCTTCCCGTTTTCTCCAACGTAACCGCGATGCCTGTGGTGGGAGCCGAAGCGCTGCCTGATCTGCTCGCCCAACAAATTACAGGACGAGTCCGTTGGCGTGAAAGTATTATGAATCTGTCATCCATGGGTTGTCACCATATTGTTGAGGTGGGGGCTGGAAAAGTATTAACAGGCCTGAATAAACGAATTGTTCCTGATAGAACCGCAACGGCCATCAACACCCCGGGTGACCTGGACCTTTTTTTGCAAAGTCTCACCTAATCCTAACAGAAAGGTTTTTATGTTTTCTTTAGAATCCTACACAGCCATTATTACAGGAGCAACAGGAGGAATAGGACAAGCGATAGCCCATGCCCTAGCTTCTCAGGGTGCCCGGGTTGCTTTATCGGGCACACGACAAGCCGTATTACAAGAACTTGCTAATCAATTAAAATCCCTATACGCCTGTGAAGCCATCCTTCTTCCTTGCTCTCTGACAGAAGTTGAGGCTTTAGAATCTCTTATCCCTCAGGCAGAAAAGGCTATGGGCAAAGTGGATATCCTTGTGAATAATGCTGGCATTACCCGGGATGGTTTGGCCATGCGGTTAAAAGATGAGGATTGGCAGCAAGTTTTAGACATTAACCTAACAGCTTGCTTTCGCCTGTGTCGTGCCGCTGTTAAAACCATGATGAAACGGCGCTATGGTCGTATTATTAATATCAGTTCTGTAGTAGGAACCGTAGGGAACCCAGGTCAGGCCAACTATTGCGCTTCAAAAGCCGGCATGGTTGGTTTATCAAAAGCCCTGGCTTATGAAGTTGCCAGCCGTGGTATTACGGTTAACTGTATTGCGCCTGGTTTTATTGAATCTGATATGACGGCTGTCTTAGCAGATCCTGTTAAAGAAAAAATTTTATCGGGGATTCCTATCGGGCGAATGGGGAAACCACAAGAAATTGCAACAGCTGTAGCCTATCTAGCAAGCACTGAAAGTGGCTATATTACAGGGCAAACCTTGCATGTTAACGGGGGCATGGCGATGATCTAGATTTGCGTTTTTAGCGTGTCCATAGTTCATTTTATGCAATAATATCCCTTGCCATAGCGCCTAAATCACCTTATAAGAAATTTAAGCTTATAAAAGTATATTGTGGCGCTTGGTTATGAATGGTGCAGAACCTCCTGTCGGTTTTCTACAAAATTTTTGTGATCTAACTCCTGATAATGTTTTGAATCGGCTTACTCGACAAACCATTGTTGATGCTGCTTTTTACCTTAAAGATATCATCCGCCCCACTCCTTTTCTAGAAATGGCTTGGTTAAATCATAAAATCCAGGGCAATGCCTTTTTAAAATTAGAAAACATGCAACTAACAGGCTCTTTTAAAACCCGCGGAATTTATATCAAACTTCTGAGTCTGAGTCAGGAAGAAAAGCAACGCGGTATTATTACCATTTCCTCGGGAAATCACGCACTAGGGGTTGCTTATCATGCTCAAACAATGGGCATTAAGGCAACAATCGTCATGCCTGAAAGCACACCTTTTTCAAAAGTAGAAAGCATCCGTCCTTATGGGGCCTCTGTCATTTTGCACGGTAAGAATATGATGGAAGCCAAAGATTTTTGTTTACAGCTGATTAAAAAACACCATTATACCCTGATCCATCCGTTCAATGACCCTTATATTATTGCTGGACAAGGGACTGTAGGTTTAGAAATGCTGACCGAGGTACCTAACCTTGATGTTCTTGTGATCCCGATTGGTGGGGGGGGACTTGCTGCAGGCATTTGCATTGCCGCAAAAGCGATCAACCCCAACCTCCACATTATTGGTGTTCAATCAGAGGTTTGTGCAGCCACGGCAGAAATTCTATTTCCCAATACCCTTCCTTCCGAGCCTTGTTATCTCAATAAAACTCTAGCAGAAGGCATTGCCATTGAATTTCCTGGCGAATTAAATTTGGCGATTTTGTCAGAACACCTGGATGACTGTTTGGTTGTTCCGGAAAAATATATTCAATCGGCCATTCAATCCCTGATTAACTATAGCAAACTTGTTGCTGAGGGAGCCGGCGCCATTGGGGTTGCAGGACTGATGTATGCCTCTCACCTTTTCCAAAATAAACGAGTTGGTACGATTGTCACAGGGGGCAATATTGATGCTCGTGTTCTTTCTACGGTTTTATCCCAAAACTACAAAGACCATGGTTGTTTTATCCGATGCCAAATTGAAACGGAAGATTCGCCATCGATTTTGGGACAGCTGTCTCATGTTATCGGTAAAGCGGGAGGACATATTTTTGAGTTAAGCCAGCAAAAGCTCCTTCATAAAGTTCCAGCCCGCATGACATTTATAAAAGCTGTTATTGAAACACAAAACAGTGAACACGCCCATTATGTCTTTCAGGCCTTGGTCAGTAGTGGTTTTATGGCCCAAATCCTGGAAGAATAACCCAACACGCCTAAACTGTTTAGACTTAAGCAACTAAACTCGCTTTTAAAAAAGAGAAAATCTTTTGCACTTTTCTTGGTCACCTAGACCTCAAAAATCAAACTGGCTTGGGTGTTGTATCCTCTAACGAAATCGGCCGCCTCCAAAGCACGCCCTCCCGGACGCTGCAAGCAACCAAGAACCAAAGATCCTTCTCCACAATTTACAATAAGTGGGTGATGCGCATCTGACCAAAATTGCCCGTTAGAACCCTGTTTTTGGGTAATAGGGTGTGCTTTTAAAACTTTTATGGCCGTTTCATTATGCACAAACCAAGTTCCCGGCCATGGATTTAAGGCACGCACTTGGAGATCCAGATCCACAGCTGATTTTGAAAAATCCAGTTTTCCTTCCTCCTTTGTCAATTTCGCAGCGTAAGTTATCCCTTGTTCAGGTTGCAACCTAGGGTAAGAATGACCTAGGCGAACCTCCTCCAAAGTTTTAACAATAAGATCCGCTCCCAACAAAGAAAGAGAGTCTTCTAAAGCAACGGTCGTTGTGTCGGCGGTGATCGGTACCATCTCTTGTTTAAGCATGGCTCCTGTATCAAGCCCTTCTTCCATTTGCATAATTGTCACCCCGGTGTTTGGATCCCCGGCCAAGATAGACCGTTGAATCGGAGCCGCTCCACGCCAACGGGGTAATAACGACGCATGAATATTCAAACACCCATAACGAGGAATTTCTAAAATAGCCTTCGGCAAAATCAACCCGTATGCCGCCACAACAACGGCCTCTGCCTGATGGGATGAAAATTCTTGTTGAACTTCTTTCTGCCGAAGGCTGATGGGTGTATAGACAGAAAGCGCCATTTGTTCCGCCACCTCATGAACGGCACTCTTTTGCAAACGATATCCACGATTCTTAGCACGAGGAGGCTGACAATAAACAGCGATAATCTGGTGTCCTTGTTGATGTAACTTTTTTAAAGCGGGGACCGCAAAGGCAGGAGTGCCCATAAAAATCAAACGCACGGATCTTTCCTATCTTACGTAATGTGCAAATTTTACTAAAGATTCAATTTGTTAACTTTTTGTTAACCTTAGTTAATAAGAGGTTAATTTTTGTTTTTTTCCACCCCCCGCCCCTTGCCTCCCTTAGCGGGAGGGGGGCTCAACCCACCTTCTTACAAAAACAAGGATCAAAACACGTCTTATAGCCCTTCGTTTTTGTTTCAAAAAGGGTTTCTTTAATCACCTCGGTTATTCTTTATCATAATTCTCGAATCCTTACCAAAACGTTAATAGGAAAATATTTTTAAGAACGGATACATTCGTCTTATGGGGATAAGCTTTTGCTAAAGAGTCACAATTTCTTTTTTATTCTTTTTAAACTTTTGGGCTTTTTCGATCAACATTTGCCTTTTAATTTTTGACAAATGGTCCACATAGAGAATGCCATCTAAGTGGTCAATTTCATGTTGTAAACAAACAGAGGCCCAATCATGAAAATCTTTTTCTTGCTGTCTGTTATCTTGATCTAAATACCGCAATCGAATTGAAACAAACCGTTCAACAAGAGCACTTTGACCTGGGACAGACAAGCACGCCTCCCAATTTTTTTGGGTTTCCTTAGAACGCCAAATAATTTCTGGATTGGCTATTTTTAAAGGCCCAAGACCAGGGGCATGTTCCTCTAAATCTAAAACCAAAACACGCTTATGAATTCCCACTTGCGTCGCTGCCAGTCCTGCCCCATCGTCGCTATACATTGTTTCTAGCATGTCCTTCATTAAACAACGAATATCATCATCCACCGCCACCACAGGTAAAGCCTTACTACGCAAGCGTAGATCAGGAACTGTTAAAACTGTTAAGTGTGCCATAGAACAAGACTTTACTGATTTCCCCGCCGTAAAAAGGCAGGAATATCAAGAAGATCATTCTCTGTATTTTCCTCAACATTCTTGGTTTTGGTGGGTTGTTCTGTGACAGAAGCGGCTTGTGAACGCTGTCTGCTGACTCCTGTAAAGCGCTCAAATAAAGAAGGAGACCGTTTTCTTTCAGGTGTTGAAGGCGGCACCATCCCCTACAAGCCCGAAGCCCTGAAGGTGCGCGACGCCAACAAGGCCAAGGCCATCGAGGCCGATCCGGAAGTGCGCTGCTATCTGCCGGGCGTGCCGCGGGCCAACTACATGAGCCTGCCGTTCCAGATCCTGCAGTCCGACA
>JAJZHT010000069.1 GCA_021804455.1 Pseudomonadota bacterium
GCACCCGAATCGGTCAAGATCTTCATTTAATTGAACCCAACACATTTCGTTTCTGTTGGGTTGTCGATTTCCCAATGTATGAGTTGAATGAAGAAACCGGAAAGATTGATTTCTCCCACAATCCCTTTTCAATGCCACAGGGAGGACTTCATGCACTTGAGACGCAAGATCCCCTGACCATTAAGGCCTATCAATATGATATTGTCTGTAATGGGATTGAATTATCCAGCGGGGCCATTCGTAATCATCTTCCCGAGGTTATGTACAAAGCCTTTGACATTGTAGGATATGATCAAAAAGCTGTCGAGGAACGTTTTGGAGGTTTACTTAATGCGTTTAAGTATGGCGCTCCTCCTCATGGTGGTTGCGCCCCTGGTATTGATCGTATTGTGATGCTGTTAGCCGATGAACCTAATTTACGAGAAGTCATTGCTTTCCCTCTCAATCAGCAAGCTCAAGACCTTTTAATGGGAGCCCCCGGGCCCGTTAGGCCCGAACAACTCAAAGATGTTCACCTTCAAATTAAAATGCCTTTAAAGGTCAGTCGTTGAATCGTTTTGGAAAAACTGTACGAATTTTAGGATTGGATCCTGGCCTTCGTCATACAGGTTGGGGGCTGATCCAAGTGTGTGGCCATCATTTAACCCCTGTAGCCCAAGGAACTATCCATACCGATTCCAAATTAAGCCTTGCAGAACGTCTGAATACTTTGTACCAAGGGCTTTCAGAGGTGATTCAAACTCACCACCCCGATGAAGCTGTTGTGGAGGAAACATTCGTTAATGCTAATCCAGCTTCTGCTTTAAAATTGGGAATGGCCAGGGGTGTTGTTCTTTTGGCGCCGGCCAGTTACACTATTCCCGTGTTTGAATATTCTGCCAACAAAATTAAGAAATCTGTTGTTGGGGTAGGCCATGCCGATAAAACCCAGGTATTAATTATGGTTCAACGATTGCTACCAACATTACAAACAGAACTTAAGACCGATGCTGCTGATGCTTTAGCAGCAGCCATTTGCCATGCCCACCACAGAACCCTCACCGAATTTACCCATCTTAAGGTTTCATGATCATGTCAAAAAAAGATTTTATGATCGAACAACAGTCTTTGTTTCCCGAAAAAAGCTCCTCGTCTAAAGAGTCACCCAAGCCAGTGACTTCTTATAAATCAGCCCCGAACACAACCCTGATAGCAGGACTTGATAAAACAACCTTAAAAACAGATGGTATCTACCTTTTGCGTGTTCTGGCTAATCAATCCAGCCGAACATTACCGGCAGCTCAATCTAAAAGAGATCTTTTGAAAATTATTTGTACAGAAATTCGAATCAAACAAGGCTCTTTGCCTCTAGAGCTTGCCGTTCTTGATCGTTTGCTGGGGCGTCATTATCCTCTTTGAAAAACCAATACGCGTTCAATCCCCCCCAGGTCTTGATAGGATGCAAGGAACCGTAACCCACAACCCTGGGCAATTTGACGAACAGCAGCCTCTTGCCCCTTTCCTATTTCCAGGAAAAGTTGACTTTTTTGATGCATGTGGAAAGGAACTTGAGGTAACAACTCCCGATAGGCTTGTAATCCATCTTGTCCCCCATAAAGAGCCAAGGCAGGGTCATAATCGGTCACAGAAATGTCCAGAACTTCATTCTCCGCGATGTAAGGAGGATTGCTAATCAGGACGTCAAACATTCCCTGTAAAGATTCGGCCCAATGACTGTTGAGAAATGTTGTCCGTGACGTAAAACCCAATCGAGAGGCATTCTGTTGTGCCATTTTTAAAGCAGGAAGGCTTTTGTCAATTCCAACCCCAAAAGCCCTAGGATATTCAGACAGAAGACTCAGCAAAAGACACCCACTCCCCACACCCAAATCAACAAGACGCAAGGGCTGATGACGTTCTGGAAAATGATGTAAAACAGCCTCTATGGCTGTTTCACTATCAGGGCGTGGATCTAAAGTGTCATGGCTTATTTTAAAGCGCAGTCCCCAAAACTCTCTTTCTTCCATAATTTTTGATAAAGGTTCTCCTTGAAGGCGACGCTTTACCAAAGGTTCCAAAGCCTGATAATCATCAACCGTTACTTCCGGGGCTAAAAAAACCTCTTCATAAGAACGTTTTTGAATAAAAGATAACAATAAACGAACCTCACGCTCAGGATGATTAAGTCCCACCCGGCGAAGCTGATCAACCAGAATCGTTACATCAGGCAGCAGACGAAATGCCTTTTTCTTTCAATAATGCCTGTAGCTCACCGGCTTCGTACATTTCGCGCACGATATCACACCCCCCAATAAATTCCCCCTTTATGTAAAGTTGAGGAATGGTTGGCCAATTGCTGTAATCCTTAATCCCTTGGCGTATTTCAAGGTCTGCTAAAACATTGACATCATGGAAAGGAATGTTCAAATTTTTTAGAATCTGTACCACAACAGCAGAAAACCCGCATTGAGGCATCTGGCTTGTTCCCTTCATATACAGAACCACAGCGTTATCTTGAAGTTCTTTTTCAATTTGTTCATGAACAGTCATCATTATACAACTCTCTATTTTGTAACGGAGGATAAAGTTCCGGTTTTCAGGGCCATGGCATGTAAGTCATGTCCCATTTTGCCCTGCAAGGCTTTGTAAACCATTTGGTGTTGTTGAACACGATTTTTCCCAGTAAATTGATCAGAAAAGATGGTTACATGGTAATGATCTTGATCGCCTGCCAGATCTTGAATTTGTATGACAGCATCCTCAAAAGCATGACGTAACAAATCCTCTATCACTTTAAGGGGTAAGGCCACGGATTAAATCTCGTCTATTTTAACAGCTATATCTGCGGGGCCACCGTCTGTCAACATCCCAAAACGATTGGCCAATTCTTGGTAACACCCCATTTGGTTATGACGCGATAGATCATGGTCCGACAACCCACGACCATCCAAACGACGACCTGTTTTGATATCCAGCACACAAAAGTTATCCAAACTTATTTCATCAATTAATAAAATTTGTGTATCACCGGGATAATCAGACATTTCAATACGACCAAACTCCAGCGTGTATTGCATCAATCTCAAACCCAAAGCGAGAAACTGGCCACATAAAAAATCATTAATCCGCTGGGTCATCTCAAAAATGGCTTTAATTTCTTCTTCATCGGCCAACCCCAGCGCCAATAAATGCCGTTCAGAAAGAACAGAATCTTTTAAAGCCTTATTTTTAACGTGAAACTCGGGGATAGGTACAGGCAAAATCATCGCCTCTTCCAACCCTAAACGCGCTGCAAATTGGTCAATCGCTAAATTATGAACCATGACATAAAAAGGCAATGTTTCTGTTGCACGAACCAATTGCTCACGCATGTTAAGACGACGAATAAAATGGGTTTGAATCCCCATCTCGCCCAATCTTGTCATAAACATTTCTGACAAACGGTTGTTAATCACACCCTTTCCCGCGACTGTAATGCCTTCTTGTAAGGCACAATCATCCTTAAAATATAAAACCAAAGTCTCAGGCTCGGGCCCATCAAAAACCGTCTTTGTGCGTCCTTCGTATAAATGACGGCGCCGTGGAGACGTTTTCTCATTTAGAATCAGGGGTTTGGACCCAATCGTCATGGATAAAACCTTTATAAAGTGCTATCTTGTCTATAGCAAATTTCTGCGTTGTCAGCAACGTTATTACCACCCTTTATCCATAGATGGGACGGTTTTATTAAATGTCAACACCTCAATTCAGTTTATTTCGCCGATTGACCCCCTATCTTTGGCCGCAATCTATGCCGGAGGCCAAGTTACGCCTGGTTATCGCGACAACAGCCCTTATTTTGTCAAAAGTTTCTCTTTTAGGAATTCCCTTGCTTTTCAAATATACGGTGGACATTCTCGCCCGTCATCCCCTTACCATTCCCTATGGCCTTATTGTTGGCTATGCCTTTTTACGCCTTACCTCCTCGTTATTTTCGGAAATTAGGGATACTGTTTTTGCCCAGGTGACCCAGCGAACTCTTCGTCAGGTAGGGTTAAAAGTTTTTGAACATCTTCACAACCTTAGCCTTCAATTCCACCTGGGAAGACAAACAGGCGGCGTCAGCCGTATTATTGAAAGGGGTACGAAATCGATTGAAACGCTGATGACATTCTTAACCTTCAGCATTCTACCAACCCTGGCCGAGATCGTCCTGGTAGGATCGGTTTTATGGTGGTTTTATGATGTGCGTTTTATGGCGATCACTTGTGTCACCATGACTGCCTATATTTTTTATACCCTAAAATTGACAGAGTGGCGTATTGGATACGTACGCACCATGAATGCCAGCGATAACCAGGCTCAAACAAAAGCTATTGATAGCCTTCTTAATTATGAAACCGTTAAATATTTTGGCAATGAGGATCATGAAAAGAAACGTTTTGATACGGCTCTGTGTCATTACGAAAAAGCAGCAATTCAAAGCAAAATCAGCCTATCTTACCTGAACGTCGGCCAAGCAACCATTATGTCATTAGGGTTGATGGCCGTCATGATCCTGGCCAGTCGAGGGGTTCTTAACAACACAATGACGACCGGGGATTTGGTTGCCGTGAATGTCTTTTTGATTCAACTTTATATTCCCCTCTTTAACCTTGGTTTTGCTTACCGCGAAATTAAGCTGTCCATGGTCAATCTGGAGGAAATGTTTCAGCTTTTGGACGAACCCGAAGACATTAAAGATAGGATTGATGCCCACCCCTTATCATTTAAAGGCGGGAACATCGTCTTCAATAAGGTTTATTTTGCCTATCATCCTGAACGACCTATTTTGAAAAACATTTCGTTTAAAGTTCCTGCAGGAAAAACATTGGCGATTGTAGGAACCAGTGGTGCTGGTAAATCAACGATTTCCCGCCTTTTATTCCGCTTTTATGATATTATGGATGGTTGTATCTTGATAGATAATCAAGATATTCGCACCGTAACACAGGAAAGTTTGCGTGCCTGTATCGGCATTGTTCCCCAAGATACCGTCCTTTTTAATGATACCATTTACTATAACATTGCCTATGGACGCCCCCAGGAAACCCAGTCCGAGGTAGAAGAAGCCGCACGCCAAGCCAAAATTCATGATTTTATCCTTTCTTTGCCAGAGGGATATCAAACACGCGTAGGAGAACGGGGATTAAAACTATCAGGGGGTGAAAAACAACGTGTTTCTATTGCGCGGATGCTCTTAAAAAAGCCCCAAATATTTATTTTTGATGAGGCAACTTCGGCCCTGGATAGTCGCACCGAAAAAGAAATCCATGAAAATCTTCGGCGCCTTTCCCATCACCATACCACTGTTATCATTGCCCATCGTTTATCAACCGTTGTAGACGCGGATCATATCCTTGTTTTGGGTCACGGGCAGATTGTAGAGGAAGGTTCTCACCACACGCTTTTAAAATTAAACGGTGTGTACGCCAAAATGTGGCAACGTCAACAAAAAAGAAAGAACGGACCAGTTTTTTCTTAAAATCAGCCTTGTCCTTTTAAAGGCCAATGCTTCTTAACATCCCAAAACGGGATTTCTGCCAAACCATGGGGCGTTAAATCACCTAAACAAAAGGGCCCATAAGCCTCACGAATCAACCGACTCACTTGTAAGTTTAAATGATTCATGACTTTACGAATCTCACGGTTTTTTCCTTCCTGCAAAGTAACCCTTAACCAATGATTCCATCCTTTTTTTGAAGGATCGTCAATCTCCACTTTAATTGGAGCATAATGAACGCCTTCAATAGTTATTCCTTGCTTTAATTTTAACAGTGCTGATGAATTCAAAGAACCAAAAACCCTTACACGATAACACCGTTGCCAGCCTGTTTTTGGTAATTCCGCAAAACGAGAAAATTCACCATCATTTGTCAACAGCAATAACCCCTCTGAATTTAAATCCAAACGTCCCACAGAAACCACTCTGGGTAAATCATACGCCTTAAGATCTTCAAAAACTGTTAATCTTCCAAATGATTATAGTTTCGAAGACTTTCAAAATATTTATTTGGATGCATATAAAACAGGCTATATCAAGGGACTAACAACGTATCGTGCTGGTTCCATGACGGCTGTTCTGTCGGCAGCAGATCAAAAGAATGACACTGATGAAGAAGTCATTATTTCTGACATTAAGATGCCAGATACAAATTCAGCAGAAGTAAAAGTATTGCGTGATCACGAAGGGGGAAGCAGTAGAAAGTGGTATGTCACTGTTACATTGAATGAGAATAAGGCTCCTATTGCCTTATTCGTTCAGACAAACGCAATGGAAAAGACTGTCACAACAAATGATGCGCTTGAACGTCTGCTGGCGATGGCTCGTACAAAGGGAATACCTGAAAAATATGTTGCTGGAGTAGAAGAGAAATTCCAGCATGATAATAACAGCACTAAGATTGCTAGAACAATTGGATTGCTGCTTCGTCATGGAGTGCGAATAAAGAACATCGTTGCCGAAATTGATAAGGTTGAAGGCGTAACATTCGCCAGCTTCCTATTCCACTTGAAAA
>JAJZHT010000070.1:0-2380 GCA_021804455.1 Pseudomonadota bacterium
TGGAAATCGCTCATCGTGTTTTGAAAAAAGTTATCCGGGATATCGGTCAAGCTCCCTATGGTTTAAATACTCTCAAGGTGGAAGCTCTTTATCAAAAAATCTCCTCCCCTTGTTTTAAAGGGGCCACGGCGGGTGGATGTTATCTTAAAAAAATATCTCAAGGAAACATTAAAATCAGTCCAGAAGACCGCTTCAAAGCGGTCATGCTAAATCCTACTTCCCCGACTTGATACCCAATTCTTGAATCTTTTTACGAAGAGTGTTGCGGTTAATGCCCAAAATTTCAGAGGCGCGCTTTTGATTGCCCTCAGCCGCCTTTAAAGTAACTTCTATCAGGGGGCGTTCAATTTCTTGCAAAACGGTTTGGTACAACCCTGAGCAGGGCAAATTTCCTTCATGGTGTTCAAAGTACGTCTCTAAAAAATGACGGACCGTCGCACTAAGGCCAGATACATTTTTAATTTCTAAGGTAACAGGAGAGCTAGGCATATTTTTTCCCTTTGATGCCTCAGCAATCTAGCAGATTCTGGTAATACTCATCAATAAGGTTTTTCATAATTTGACCATTCTCTGCCTGATTAACAGCCACACGAAATTCGGCAGAATTTTCCAGGCCTTTACTATACCATCCCACATGCTTACGGGCGATTTTAACGCCCGTTTCTTGACCATAATGGCACAACATGGCTTCTACGTGTTCTCTGATCAGTTGATATTGCTCTTGCAACGAGGGGTCAGGAAGAATCCCCCCTTCTTTTAAGAAAGCGCCCACTTGATTTAAAAACCAGGGTCGTCCATAGGCCCCTCTTCCGATCATAACGCCATCTGCACCGCTTTGTTCCAAGAGTGTCTGGGCATCTGTCAAACTGACCACATCACCATTGCCTATGACAGGAATCTTAACAGACTGTTTAACCGTACGGATAAACGCCCAATCGGCACGACCATTATAAAGCTGACAGCGAGTACGACCATGAACCGTAATCATTTGCACTCCACACTCCTCGGCAATTTTAGCCAAACGAGGGGCATTACGGTTGTTATCATCCCACCCGGTACGCATTTTCAAAGTTACCGGCACGGATACGGCCTTTACCGTAGCCTCAATAATACGGGAGGCCAAAATCTCATCCCGCATCAGGGCTGACCCTGCATGACCGTTAACAACCTTTTTAACGGGACACCCCATATTAATATCAATAATCTGCGCGCCGAGATCCTGATTCAGACGGGCAGCTTCGGCCATCACCTGGGGTTCGCATCCTGCCAATTGCACCGCCATCGGTTGTTCATCGGCGGATTTTTCAATCATCTTCATCGTTTGGCGGGTATGACGGATCATAGCTTGGCTGGCAATCATTTCAGAGATAACCAGTCCTGCCCCGCTTCGTTTCACCAAGCGACGGAAAGGCATGTCTGTAACCCCTGACATGGGGGCTAACAGAACAGGCACACAAAGTTTGATAGGGCCGATTGTAACCGTCATGGTTTTCGTCATGATTCCATGGAAAAAAGTTTCCGCTATACCTTAGCATAAAAGAGGAAAAGTTCAACAAGGCACCTTGGTGCCCTTGTGGAGAGGTCTTTTAAGGAATATTTTTCACTATGAATCCAAGTATTAACGTGTGTGAACAAAAACTTGGAGTTAACTTTGGATCAACCAATAACCAATCCAAGATAAGGTGAGCATAGACTCCTGGAATGCTTTCCTTAAAAAAATTTTCTGGTTCTTTAAGAGTAAAATGGAAAGTTGTTAACCATGAATTCGTTAGCTTCTCAAAATTGAAAAGATCAAAAACATTATTAAAACCTTTAAAATGACTTTTCTTTAACCATACAGGGTTTTGATAAGGGTATTTGTCTACATTCTTCTGAGAAAGAATTAAAGGCTTCAATACAGTTTCGTAATCTCTGGGTGGGGATTGAAAAAATCTTTGTCTTTGAGGAAACCTTTGTTTCAAAGTTTCCTGGCGCGTCACACGGGCAATGTAAAAAGGGCTCTGATTCTGGTACTCCTTACCTTCAGATCCTCTTTCTAATGTTGTAACATACCGCCTGGTAACAGCGGTAACGTTAGCTTCAACGTTCTTATCACCAGAAATAAAGAAAACAAGATGACCAAAATCGGATATTTCTTTTTTATGTTCCTGAGTAGAACCTTCGTTACGTAGATGGTCATAAACTCTTTCAAAATAGGCATCCATGTTTTCCTTAAAGATCGGGGTCAAAGTTGCCTGTTCCTGAAACTCCTGCAGCCCTGCCCAACCCCAACCATCGAATGGCAAATGCGATGTGTAAAGATGAAGGGCGTAAAATAAACCACGGGTAAGGGCCAATACATTGGCTTTAGCTTTTCGGTCAAGCTTCTGTAGAGTCTCCG
>JAJZHT010000070.1:2390-6495 GCA_021804455.1 Pseudomonadota bacterium
TGTTTTAAAACCATCGGGTTTAAAGCCGTCGTTATCGTTGTATAGAGTATGATTCTCCAATAAACAGGCCGCATGTTGCCACAGCATATCGGTAATTTGATACCATTCCTCTTCTGTAGGGCCCGTATCGCGAATTTTGCCCTGAATGCCCGAGGCATAGCGAAAACGCTGTTGATTCAACGTTTCTAATTCCCTATAGGGGACTTCGGCGACTGAAGAACGTTCTTTTATATCAATTTTGTGTCGATAAGCTTGATTTAATTTTGACATGTGACCAGCATAGTCATCACACGCCTGGACTTGCACGATTCCTAAGGCTAAAATAATCCAGAATGGTCTTAACTTCATTCTTTTCTCTCTCTTCTTTTTCTATACTTCACATATAGGGGCATCGTAAAGGATGTCAAACAAAAAATACGGCTTGCTGCCCGTCTATACCCGTCTGTACAAAAAAAACTTAAACATGCTAAAACTTGGTTCGGTCTTTTTATCAAAGGATTATTTTTGCAATATGACACCCCCTTTCCTTTCTTTACGCCAGGCAATGCTGTCTTTTGGTGGTCGTCCGTTGTTTCAGGATGTTTCGGTTTACCTAAGCCAGGGGGATAAGGTTTGCCTTGTGGGACGGAACGGTTCTGGGAAATCAACTTTATTAAAGTTGTTATCAGGGCACTTAGAGGTTGATCAAGGTGAACGCTTTGTTCAACCGGGGGTAACGTTAACCTATTTGCCTCAGGATCTTCCCTTGCCTGAAAACCAAACTATTTTTGAATTTGTAAGGTTGGAATCTCAAGAACCTTTTCTGGCGGATGCGATGATTGACCGGTTGGGTCTTAAAGGCGACAGGGACATGAAAAATTTATCGGGGGGAGAACGTCGCCGCGTTGCCTTGGCCTGGGCTCTGGCCAGAGGTTCCGATATTCTTTTGTTGGATGAGCCAACCAATCATCTTGATTTACCGACCATACAATGGCTGGAACAATACTTAAAGGACTTTCAAGGCGGAATTATTGTTATCAGCCATGACCGGGCCTTCTTGGAAAAAGTCTCCACATCCACCTTGTGGCTGGATCGTGGTCATTTGCACCACCATCAAAAAGGTTTTTCGGATTACGAACGATGGTCCGATCAATTGTTGGAGGAGGAAGAAAAACATTTAGGCCGTTTAGAGACTCGCCTACGGTTGGAAACCGAATGGCTACACCGGGGCGTTACAGCACGCCGTAAACGTAACCAGGGGCGTTTGCGTCATCTGATGGCCTTACGCCATCAAAAACAAGAACGCCTGGGTAATCAAATTGGCAAAGCCAAATCGGTCAATCTTGAAGGAAATTGGGGAAGTAAATTAGTTATTGAGGCCAAAAATATTCATAAATCGGTTCAAGGCAAGCCCTTGATCCAAGATCTTAGCCTTCGTATCCTGCGGGGTGAACGGGTTGGAATTTTAGGACCGAATGGAGCCGGGAAAACAACCCTTTTAAAGATTTTGTTAGGGTTAATGCCTGCTGATCAAGGACATATCCGATTGGGTAAAACCATTCAACCTATCTATTTTGATCAGATGCGTACCCAACTGAATCCCAAAGAAACTCTTTGGGAAACACTCTGTCCTCAAGGGGGGGATCAAGTATGGGTCCAAGGAAAACCTCGCCATGTTTTTGGCTATTTAAAGGACTTTTTGTTTACCGATAAACAGATAAGAGGGGTGGTTGGTATTTTGTCAGGGGGAGAACAAAATCGATTAAGCCTCGCCAAATCACTTGCGCAACCAGGCAATCTTTTGGTTTTGGATGAACCCACCAACGATCTTGATATGGACACTTTGGATTTATTAATTGAAATGTTAAGCGATTTTGATGGAACCCTTTTAATGGTAAGCCATGATCGTGACTTTTTAGACAAACTGACGACCAGTATTTTGGTGATGGAGGGAGATGGTAAGGTTCAAGAATATGTTGGTGGCTATCAAGACTATTTACGACAAAAGATTACCTCCCCTGAAGCAAAATCGTTAACATCGGATATAAAAAAGCCCTTAAAGGAAACGCCTCTAAAAAAGCAACCGCCTAAAATTTCCTATCATCAAAAGCGAGAATGGGAACAATTACCAACTTTAATCCAAACGCTTCATCAAGATATTAACCACCTTGAAAATCAGTTGGCCGATCCCTCTTGTTACGATCGTTCTCACCACGAAATAGGTTTGATGGGACAGAATTTGGAAGAAAAACGACAAAAATTAGATGCGTTAGAAACACGCTGGCTAGAACTGAGTGAAGTGATTGAAAATGATTAAGCCGTTCTAAAATGAGTATGAGGAGCGCAACTGTTGAGGCGCTGACTTTATGTAAAGTCAATGAGCTTCGAACATCACGAAGCAAGACGCTGTAATAATTTTATTAAGAAGTTCGCCATGCCAAAGATCTCAGCAAGGTCAATCTTTGTCTGTTATTTTAGATTTTTAGTAAAAAACATTTTAAAAAAATCCTTTAAAAATTAAACTTAATAACGAAAAAATATTTTTTTTCTACTGGTTCTTTTGGAATTCCAATAATAATTTTCAGAAAAAAATTGGAGTTTTTATGAAATTTTTTCACGAAAAAAAAATGTTTAACGTATTTTTCTTGCTTTTATGGTTTTCTTTCATGAAGCATGTTCATGCGTCGAGCCAGGAAATTTCCGATAAAGAAAACAAAAAACCTGGGCAGTCCATCAGTCGTATGTACAGCCAGGACACCGAATCCCCCCCTAGTCAAGAACCAGTGAAAAGTTTGTCCCAAGAATTTCAATCTTCTCAGTCTTCTCAAAATTATATTGATGGTTTACTGGACCCTGAAACGAAGATGCTGTACGATTCCCCTCCGCCATTACGAAAACCTTCTAAACTTTATAGTTCCGATGAACCCAAAAAAGAATAAAACATCTTACAGAATGATAAATTCTTTCTATGGCTACTTTTTTTACTTTAAGGATATTCTATTTTGGCGTATGGATAGGGTTTTTAACGATATTCGCTGGAGGTGTTGAGACTGAATTACCTCCTTTAGAAAAACTTCTGGGGCACGTGGTCCAGTCTCATGAAAAGTCTTTGCCGCAAGTTTTTTCTTCTTACTCTGGTGAGAAAATTTGGGAGGTTGATTTCCTTTATGAAAGCGCCTTATCCGGGGATTCTTCCTCTTTAGAAATATTGAAACAGAAAGCTTTGAATAACAGCCAACAGGATCCTTTTCCAGCCTTGATGATGGTCTGTTACTACTCCCACCCCCTTAAGCAAGATATTTCAAAGCAGAACGAATATCTTGCTTCATTAAGAATTTTTTTCAAAGTGAATCCAAAAGTTTTAGAGGCTTTTTTCGAGGTGCCAACCTTTTCAGCCTGGTACAGTCGGTTGGCTGTTTATCACCGGGAACTGAATCGTTTAGAGGTTGCCGAAAAGTTCGCAAGGCAAGCTATCAATAATGGTGACAGTGAAGGTTATAATGTTCTGGCAATTCTTTTTCTTAAAAAAAGCGACACTCAAAAGGCCCTAGAATCTTCTGTTAAAGCAGCTTTATTAGGAAATGGCCGTGGAATTTACAATGTGGCCAAACTTTGTCCTAAAATTGATGGCAGGGAATGGGTGCGGAATAATTTGTACCGACACGCAATGGTTGCTGGACTCGATAAGGCTCTCTATGATTTAGGTGAATATTATGAGAATAGAGGTCATCATAAAACAAGCTGCGAATATTTCTTAGCTCTTATTCGAAAAAATCCTAATCTTTATTTGTATTTGCAACGCAAGAAGAAAAAAGTCAATATTTCTGTCTTTTTGCTTCAAGAGCTGTTGCAACAAAATTCTTCCGTATGTGCACCTTTATTAAAAACACTTTATTCTCGGTCGCAAGATGTAAAAATGCAAAAATGGGCAGCCCATTTAATGGCCAAAGGTCTTGATCTTGGAATTTATGGTTTTAGCCGCGACTGGGAAAAAGCTGTTGAGTGGTTTCAAACTTCTATTCTTTTAGGAAACGAGGAAGACTCTTACCATCTGTATCATTTACATTATGAAAATAAAGATAAAATTCACTTATCTAAACTTATCGAAATGGGTCGAGAATTAACA
>JAJZHT010000071.1 GCA_021804455.1 Pseudomonadota bacterium
CGTTATTTAGCCAGTTCTTACCAATTAAGATTGTTGGAAACGGGACTTCTTTATCGATTGCTGGGGTATCATGCTTTTATTCAAAAGATCCCCTTAGAGGCTTCTTCCTCTCTTTTGCGTTTGGCTGTGACTTTAGATTTTACGGATCTTTCGGCACCAGAATTACGTCAAGAATGGGTGGGAAATTTAGCCTCAAAAATCAGTGTATGGCCAGAGGTTAGAGAATTCTTAACCGGTTATATGCGGCGCTTTTGCCAGAAAACGGCCTTACCTTATCGGGGTGTTATTTTAGATGGTCGTGATATTGGAACGGTGGTTTGCCCCGATGCGACTTTGAAATTTTTTATAACAGCCAGCCCCGAAGTTCGTGCCCAACGCCGTGCTTTGGAAATGGAAAAAAGTTCCTTTCACGATAAGGTTTTCCTCGCTCAGGTAAGTGAGCGGGATCAACGGGATCAAAGCCGCACCTTGTCACCCTTAACCATGGCCGAAGACGCCTATCAAATTGATACCACGAATTTAACGGTTCAGGAATCGTGCCACCAGGCTGCTAAAATCGTGCAAGCATTTTTGGACAAGGATTTTGAGTTCCCAAGCAACAATAAGAGGGTTCTTGATTTAAAACCTGATTGACTAGGCTTTGAATGAAGAAAGGGTGGCATCCCAGGGCAGGGACGCGGCCATAAAAAGGGATGCCTACTTTTTTGGAATATTCATAATAATCTTCATCCAGCTCAACCAAAGTTTCAGAGTGCTCAGACACAAAGGCAATGGGAATCACCACAACCGGTACGCCTTCCTTTCCGGCCTTTGTCAAACAGTCCTCTGTACTGGGTGTTAACCAGGAAAGGGGGCCCACACGACTTTGGTACCCAATTTCATAATCGATGGGGTGTCCTAAGACTTCTTTAAGATAGCTAACGATTTTTTGAACGCTGTGTTCAAGATGCTTTTGATAGGGATCGCCGGCATCGACAACCTTTTGGGGGAGACTGTGGGCTGAAAAGAGTAAACGAGGCTGGCCATATTCTTTGGCCTGATGATAAAAGGGCAAAAGGATCATGCTATGGGCGCGAATAAAATCCTGATCGTCAAAATAACAACAGACGTTTTGGGTGGGGACCTTGAAATTCTTTTGGGTGCACCCTTGTTGCCATTCCTTGAAAGAGGAGGCGGTCGTGGTGGTTGAAAATTGCGGATAAAGGGGCAATAAGACCACCTGATCAGGATCAAATTGTTGCACCTGATGGATGGTTTCCGCCGTAAATGGATGCCAATAACGCATGGCAATAAAAACCCGATAAACAGAGGTTTTATGGGATTGTAAGGCCTGTTCCAAGGCCAAAGCCTGAGCCTGAGTATGCTCCAGCAAGGGGGATTTCCCACCCATTTTTTGATAAATCGCCATGGCCTTTTTGGTGCGACAGCGGCTGATCAGGTGTGCCAATAACCAACGAAAGGGTTGGGAAATTCTTAAGATGGCGGGGTCATGGAAAAGATTGAATAAAAAAGGACCAACAGCCTTGAGACTGTCGGGTCCTCCTAGGTTCAAAAGAACAACGGCAACTTTTTTTTTCATTTATTAACTTGAAAATAACAATTTATCCCTTAAATACTTAATAAGGTATTCATACCCAGGTATACAAGAAGAAGGGGAATTTTATGCGTTATGGAGTGTATCTGATCATTTTTGCGGGTTTTTTCGCATCTTTAACAAACTCTTTTGAGGACAAAGATATACAGACGCAATACCAGCAATTTTTAAAAAAGACCCCACAACAGATGGCAACAGACCTGGGGCAATCTGTTGAATTCGTTAAAAGCTTGAGTCCTGCGGTACGTTTTGTTGTCAATTTAAAACAGTCTATGGATAAAGCCTCTCAAGATATGAAAACGTTTTATGCCCAAATGATTGCCAAAATTATTGCTCGAGGGGCTGGTGTGGGCGGTGTGAGTCAGCGTCCCGCCACCGAACAGGAGCGATATTTTATTCTGAAAGCTTTGCATGGGGCTGTGAATCAGGGAGTAACAGAAAAAGATTTAGGGTTAAACGCCCCTTCTTTAACGGGACATCAAACATTTGTTTCAAATTTCGTTAAAAACGCTAAATATTCTTTTTCTGTTCAACAAGAAGTGTTCGGAGATGGTTTGGCTGATAAAGCGTTGATTGGAAAATTTGGTAATATTGAGGTTACTCACCAGTATAACTCGGATTTCCCTACCGCACCTATTATTCATCCCTATAATTTAGATGACACTGTCCAAGATCAGAAAAGGATGTTTATTCCTCTAAGAATAAAACTACCGATTCAATCTTATTATTGGAATTTGCCAGAGAATGTATTACAAGCAATTCAGCAAATACCTTCGGATAAACTTGATTTATTTTTTATAGCCCAAAATAATGTTTGGAAGCGCGAAGCGGATCTTTTATACCGTCCTCATTATTGGGTTTTTCCTAATGCCCCTGCTTATGGGAATTTTAATCAAGGTTTTTCTGCTAAAATTACCTTTTTGCCAGTCCCTTTTGGGACGACGATCTCTCATCAACACGGGCCTTTTGCGGATGGAGGGTTTAGCGTTCATCCAGGAGAGGATGGAAGGGTCGTGTCTTCAGGGGTTAACTGTTCTATTGAAAATTTGATCCAGGGGAAAAAGAATCAAAGTTTAGCCTTTTTTTCACTTATTGAATGTAATAGCCGTTATGCTTTGACTTTGCATTGGTTATTGACCGAAAACGATGAAACTCATTTGAAAAATATAAACCACGGAAGGCGGAATAACAAGACATTGGGGGGATGGGCTCAACGCATCGCCCAAGATCCTGCTCTCAATAAATTGTATACGTTTGTTTTTTAAGGGAAATCTAAAAGTGGAGATAGAAAAGTTAAGGGCAAACAGGATGAAAATAATTCTGCAATCTTTTTTTGGGCTTGTCTTGTTAACCTTGGGCTGTCAGGCAACATCGTTGGAGCAAGAAATCAGTCAGGAATACAAGAGGTTTCAGCCCAGCCCACGCAGCTCTCTTTGTAAAGCGGTGCAGTTTATACAACGCTTGCAAACTCAAAATACTGCCACGGCTCCTCAAAAAATTGCCTTAATTTTAAGGAAGGGAGCAGGAGTAGGAGGCATCAGCAAACGTCCCGCCACCTCGGAAGAACAAGAGGCCATTTTCAGTGTTTTGCAGGCTATTGTTAGACCAACTCATGATATCAAAGAACTGGGATTTAAAACTGACGATTGTCAATCTTCCGACCGTCACCTTAGCTTTGTTACCGGGGCAGCCTATGTTTTGAAAAACAGCCCCAATAAAATTAATTGGCAAGATCCTCACGAGCAGGATCTTTTGCGTTACCATGCCAACCAGGTTCCGTTTAGTGTCCAAAACAGTAATCTATCTTTTGAGAAAAAAGGACCACGTGTTTTACCTTATCTAGATGCCCATGTGGGAGTTAGCCAGCAATACCATTCCAGTTTCCCTAAAGCACCGATGTTGCATCCCTATCATCCCGGGGGAAACAGCCAATTGGGGGCTGTTCCTTATTTGCCCATGAGGGCTAAGTTTCCAATTGCAAATTACCGTAAGGCCCTTCCCCAAAATGTACAACAACATATCCAAGGAATTCTTGATCAAAATTTAGACCTCTTCTTTATTGTCCAAGGCCGTGCTTGGGATGACACGAATGATGATAAAGATCCTCTTCTTTTTCGCGCGCACTATTGGATGGATCCTAATGCCCCGAGAAACCATCTTAATTATTCCTATGATGTTTGGACATCGGGAACTTTCTTAAAGGTGCCGTTTGGGTCCACCTTAAAACAAGATGAAACCATCTTTAACCAGCAGGTTTACATTCACAGTGTTGACAACCAAGTTCGTTCCTCTCCTAATAATTTCTCTATTGAACACCTTCTAACATATGGGCAAGATTTGGCATTTTTTTCTTTGGTTCAAAATCCCCAAACAGGTCGTTATGCCCTAACCCTGCACTGGTTATTAACAAGTGATGGAATAAAGGCAATCGCTCCCTACGTAGAGCATTACCCAATTCCTAATTTTAAAAGTTTTGCAGAATTGATGCTTCAAAATGACCGTTTCCGTAAACTCTATCATTTTGCTTTTTAATCCAGCATGGGGACTTTTATCGTTTAAGAGAGGATAAAAAATATTTAATAAAATCCCCTTAATCCGATATGATGGCCTGGAGGTTCATCCTTGAAAGAAAATTTTTGATGCTAGGTCCATTAAGCGCACGTCCTTTTGTGGAATGGGATCACCTGATCGCACCTATTCAGGGTGAAAGCCCTGTGGGGCAATCTTTACGTTATGACACTGTTTATGATCAAATCAAGGAAGCCCGACGCGAAGAGGACGAAAGACTTTCTCAAGGCATCTGGAAAACCGAGGTTAAAAAGGCTGATTGGCTGGTGGTTGAATCTTTATGTGTGGACAGCCTTATCCATCGTTCTAAAGACCTGCAAATTGCGGGCTGGTTGGCCGAAGCCTGGACAACACTTGATCACCTTAAAGGAGCCATTCAAGGAGTCAAACTTTTACAGGCTTTGTGCGCTTCCTACTGGCATGATATATATCCAACCTTCATCGAAACAGACCCTGAATCGATGGACTATCGACTTCGGTTATTGGAATGGTTTGATACGACCCTGGCGGATCGTCTTTTATTTATACCTCTTACTTTTTGCGAAGCAAGGGAGGACTTATCAGGTTTAACCTTAGCCCATTGGTTAGAGGCCACAAACCTAGAAATGATGTCCAGAAGGACAACGGATGGTAAAAATATGCTGGCTCAGGCCGAAGCCAGCGGCAAGATTACGGTTAGCCTTTATCGTAAAGGCCTGGATCTAACCTCTTTATCCTTCTTGCAAGACAGGGTACAAAACGTCAAAGATCTGCAGCAGACTATGGGCGAATTTTACCAATTTCTTGAGTCCGTTTTACAAAAACAGGCTCCTACCTTTACCAAAATCAAAACCAATCTTGAAAATATAAGTCGTCTTGTCGATATAAGCTTTCAGCAAAAACAAAAGAAAGTAAAAGATCCCACGCCTGACGATTTATCCAGAGTACAGCCTTCGATTCAAGAACTTTTACAATCCGAAATGGGGGACAGGCAAGAAAAAGAACCCACCCAACAAGATTCTGACACCGTTACAATTGCAGAACGCCAAGATGCGTATCGTGCTCTTAAAGATATTGGGATATTTTTAAAAACCCTGGACGCCCACAGTCCTGTACCGGCTTTATTAGAAGTGATGGTATCGTGGCAGGATAAAAGTTTGGTTGAAATTTTGGCTGATGTTGCCAAAGGAACACAGGAAGGTCACGTTTTTTTAAGATTGCTGGGGAATACAACCCAAACATCACCTGTTAAATAATCTTCAATGTGTGTTATAAGCATAAGTAGGAATTAATAGAGAAAACCCGCATGATTCATATTCCCTTTCTTTTATTTATAGGTTGGTTGGCCTCTATAAACCTTTCTTATGCAGGCGAGGGCTACACCCTTTCATCGTCCTCTAGTTTAGAGGCATTGAAAAAACAGGTTGAATCCTTGGATATTGATTTGAATCAAGCTCTTAAGAACAGCCAGACAAAAAAGGGTATTGTCCAACGGCGCGTCCGCAGTAAGGCCAAACGTGCGGGCAATATTTTAACAGATTTAAAATTGGCCCTTAAAAATTATGATCACCAAAATCATCGTGAAACTCTTAACGCGGGGACTTGGCGTAGTTTTGAGCAAGATGTTTCTTTAAAGATTGCCAACTTTCAGGAGATTATGCGAGAACTGCAAGATATTTTGATTCAACATAAAGAACAGGACCAGACGGGTTTACATCCTGTTTCTATTAAAAAGGAGACCCGTTCCTGGAATCCTGCAAAGCGACAACGTCGTAAAAAAATTGCCAATAGTAAGGCTTTGTTAAATCATCATGAACACGATGATAAAAAGGGTCCTGAAATACATTATCATTACCTACACGGGGCTAAACCTCGTGATCCTGAGGCGGAACCCTTTCTAAGATAAACCTATGACCTTTCTTTTGATTGCAACCATTGTTGTTTTGTTGTACGTTTCTGCCTTTTTTTCGGCATGTGAAACGGCCATAACCTCTGCTTCACGGGCGAAACTGCATCAATTGGCCAAAGAAGGGAATCAACGCGCTGTCATTATACGGACTTTACAAGAAAAATTGGGCCTGGTTGTGAGTGTTATTTTAACCTGCAATACCATGATCAATACTTTGTCGGCCTCTTTGGCGACCAAGCTCATTACGGATCTTGTTGGTGATGAAGGTTTTGGGGTTTTGTATGCCTCTTTTATCATGGGCAGCCTCATTCTTATTTATGCTGAAGTAATGCCTAAAATGAAAGCCTTAGACGCAGACGAGCGCTTGGTTTTAACGTTGGCAACATTGTTGAATGTTATTTATGGTCCGATTCGT
>JAJZHT010000072.1 GCA_021804455.1 Pseudomonadota bacterium
TTTGGCTTGTGGTATGGTCATCCCATAAATGCGACGCATCACTCTTCTTTTGATGCTTTTTGGTCGGGGAGCAGCCACGGTTATCAAACCATGGATTTGATGGCAGCTTTCTTCTTTGCCTGCACCATTTACGAATATTTATACACTCATTACTTACAAAAACAACAACAACAGCCCCATGTGCGGCAACTGGTGCGCGCAGGAATACAGGCCAGCCTTTTGGGGGCTAGTTTGCTTGCTCTTGTCTATATTGGGTTTACAGCCTTGGGAGCCGAATATGCTCCCTATTTGCAGGCAACAGCCCCCGAATCTTTTTTAGTAGAAATTGCAAAACAGGCTTTGGGAATTTATGCTGTTCCGTTTGTCGCCTTTACGTTGGCTGTTTCCTGTTTAGCCACAGCTACTGTTTTAACGACCCTGTTTGTTGACTTTTTGCAAAATGAAATCAGTGGTCAGCGTCTCAGCCGACCTCAGTCGATTTTCCTAACACTGAGCATGACTTTTGCCATGTCGTTGCTGGGGTTCCAAACGATTTGCCAGGGATTAGGAATGGTTTTAGAATGGATTTACCCCTTTTTGGTGGCTTATGCTCTATTCCAAATTGTTTGTAAACGCAAGGCTTCGACAACAGTTGTTCGGTGTTCTCTATGACAAAAGATTCAAACCTCCTCTTTTTACAGGGTATTCCCCCCGGCGCTCGGGTGGCCGTTGCCATGTCGGGGGGTGTTGATTCCTCTGTTGCTGCGGCTTTGTTGGTGGAGGCCGGTTATCAAGTTGTGGGGATTACTCTGCAACTTTATGATCATGGTCAAATGATCAATAAGAAGGGAGCCTGCTGTGCGGGACAGGACATTTATGACGCCCGAACGGTCGCCGATCGACTGGGTTTTCCCCATTATGTTTTGGATTATGAGAGTGTTTTTCGCCAAAGTGTGATTAATGATTTTGTTGATAGTTATCTTCAGGGTGAGACGCCCGTTCCCTGTATTCGGTGTAATCAACGGGTTAAATTTCGTGATTTGTTGACAACGGCGCAGGATCTTGGGGCCGAGGCTTTGGTTACAGGCCACTATGTTCAAAGAATGGTAAATTCTAACGGGGTCGAAATGCATCGTGCCGTTGATCGCCACCGTGACCAAAGCTACTTTTTATTTACCACAACTCAACAGCAGTTAGAGTACCTGCGTTTCCCTTTGGGCGGAATGAGTAAAACTGTTACGCGTGAGCACGCGCGGCGTTTTGGTTTAATCGTCTCTGAAAAGCCAGACAGCCAAGATATTTGTTTTGTACCCAACGGCGGTTATGCGGCCGTGGTGGCAAAGCTGCATCCGGGTGCTCTTGATCCTGGTGAAATTGTGGATCAACAGGGAACTGTTTTGGGCCAACACCAAGGGATTATTAATTTTACGGTAGGACAACGAAGGGGTTTAGGAATCGCCGCTGCCGAACCTCTTTATGTGATCCGTTTAGAGCCTGAACAAAAACGGGTTGTTGTGGGACCTCGTCAAGGTCTTGCACAACACAGTCTGACGATTAAAGATGTCAATTGGTTGGTGGATTGGAAAAACTTCCAAAAGGGTTATGAATGTCAGGTTAAAATTCGCTCTACCCATCAACCTGTGGCGGCTGTAGTTTATGCAATCCATGAACATCAAGCCAAAGTAGACTTTCACCAACCTGAGTATGGAGTCTCATTCGGGCAAGCGTGCGTTTTTTATCAACAAGATCACGTCTTAGGGGGAGGATGGATCAGCCGAGAATCCTACCGATAGGGGTCACGCCGTTAACACTTTGGTAACAATCAACATCTATATTCTGATAGAAAACCCTGGTGCATTGAAAAAGCTTTTGGGAAAAGAAGAAAGTAAGAGACTTGAATCGGTTCCCTGTTATTGACCGCTGACATCCCTTCAACAAAGAGAGTTTATTGTGTTGGTAAGAAAGAATTTCATCATTATAACTTTCGGTTTCTTTCTGTGGATTTTAAACGGTTTGGTTGTACCGTTGGTGGCCTTTGAAACCGAACAGCTTTCTTGTGGCGTTTCTAAGTCTTCCTTATCGTCGAAGCATCCTTGTTCTTTAGACGAAACCCTTCAGTTCTGCCAAAAGTCCTTGGAAAAGCAACATTTTATTAAAAGATCCATACTTAATGAATTGAGCATGGCCTTAGAACAAGGCCAAAGAACATCCGATCTTTTACACTTGATCCAAGAAATTGCAGAAAAGGGGTCTTATCCATGGCAGAGAGCTTGTTGGTTTGAGGCGTTAGTGAAACATGCCCTGGAAAAACAGCAATATGAACGTTTAGACCCCATTCTTAATTTTTATCAAGAGCAAGCACGTCTTTTCGGTTCTGATCTCTCCCTTTTCAAGAAGATTCTAACAAAAGTTCCAAAGGACACCCAAAATAAGTTGATACACTTTGTCAAAACAGACCTTGAAAAAGGTATTTTAAAAGGTATGGAAAAATTAGATTGGAGCCACTTTCTGGTTGTTTATGGTGACCCCGCATTAAGGGTTACGATGTCAAACTACCTTTTAGAACAGCTTAAACACAGGAAACCGTTGGAACCTTTTTATTTGAAATATTTAAAATCCATATTACAGTCTGTACCCGATGAAACCATTCACCACTCTGTTTTCCAATTTTTGTTAGAGCAAGCCGATCAATCTCAAAACACAAACTTTATCATTGCGTGCTGTTCTTTATTGATTCCTTACGCCGCTACAGAGGAGAAAATGACAATAATATTGGTAGGAAGTATGATCCAATATGAGGATAAATTAGCAACGGGTAGTTTGTTTACACAACAAGATTATGAGTTTTTATCTCGTGCCTTACGGTATATGCACGCCCCTTTCTTAAGGAGTGGTTTGTGTGATTTAGTGAATAAAATTAAAAAACAAGGAAATTTTCCTTCGAGAGAACAATTCCTATGGCAACACCTCATTGCCTATAACCATAGCTCGAGTCATTTCTAGGCCTTCTGGACTGCCGATATCCGCCCACAAATCGTCATGTTCAATACCATACAAACGTTGACGATTTTCAGCTTCGGCAAAAATCTGTGTCATAGAAAAAACGGTTTGTTCGGGCCATACATTTGATTTTTTAAACACTGCCGAAGATAAAACCTGAATACCAGAGTAAACATACGGTGCGGGTTCAAGGGAGATCGATTTCTGTAAGCGGTGGTTGAGATCTTTATGGTAATCGCCTGTTTTGTTGTAACCGATAGTGTTGGTTTTAGGTACCAATAAAAGCAGAATATCCATAAGATCTGCGTCCCAGGAATTTTCAAGGCGTTGCAAGACAGACATTTCTCTTTCCCACCACCAAACGTCACCGTTAATACTAAAAAAAGGTTGATCACCAAAGAAGGACAAAACGTTCGCGATACCACCGCCTGTTTCTAGGACCTTCGGTTCAAAAGAGTGATGAATATCAGGGTAGGAACGAAGATGATCGTGAATATGCGTTGCCAGATGATGGGTGTTAACGATGATTTTTTTAACACCATGCCGATGAAGTCTTTGAATGGTTTGATCCAGACAGGTTGTGTTCCCTATGGGGACAAGAGGTTTGGGAATGGTATGGGTCAACGGTTGTAACCTTTTCCCAAACCCAGCCGCTAACACAATTGCCTGATCAATCATAAGGAGATTCGACGTTTTTCGGGTGGAAGGTAGTGATCAAACCAATCACAAACAGGTTTTAAAAGGGGATGGCGCAAGTTATCCTCTAAATATTGCCATAAACGAGGAAGATGGATCAGATAGTTTGTTTTTCCCTGTCGTAGGGCATAACGTATAAAAACGCCCATGACTTTGGCATGGCGTGTGGTGCCTAGGACAAAAGCAACCGCTTTGTAGGTTTCGTGTTGATGGGGAGGAACATCCTGTAAAAAAATCCGCCACAATTTTTCCTGTAAAGGGGCATTGACCGTGCGACGGGCGTCCTGAAGCAAAGAGATAAAGTCGTAAACCACACTTCCCCAAACAGCATCTTGAAAATCAAGTAGTCCACATTGTGGAAGACCTGTTTGGTTCGAAATCAACATCAAATTATCAATATGGTAATCCCGAAGAACCAAACTTTGGGGTAGGGTAGGGAGAGCGTCCAAGACACTTTGCCATGCCTCAACAAATTGTTTTCGAGCCGTTAAATAAGTTGTTTGAGGATAAAGGGTGGGCCAATACCAATCCATAAAAAGGGTGGCTTCTTCTAACAAAGTGTGCGAAGTGTAATTCCCAATAAAATAAGGTTGTACTGTTGATTGGCGGTGCAGGTGTTTTAAAACAGCAACGGCCAGACTGTAAAGTTCTTCCTCTTGTTCTGGATTTTGACAAAGAACTTTCGAGAATGTGTGGTCGCCAAAATCTTCTAACCATACAAAACCCTGTTGAAGTTGGTGCCCCAAAATAAGAGGAGAACGCAGTCCGCATGTTCGAAGATAATCCGCAACAGTGATAAATTGCTGGGGGTTTTCGGGATAAGGCGCATCCATAAGAACGCGTTTGGGATGATAGAGGCGATAATACTGACGGGTTGACATGTCACTGGCTAAAAACTCGACCTGTTGAGGGTCATAATTATGGTCTTCAATAAATTGACGACGTAGAAAAGAGCGTGCCTGTGACATATTAAACTTCAAGACGATAATGACGACGATCAGCTAGGCCGATCTTAATAAAAACATTATAACGATTTTTAGGCAAAAAATCACCTAAACGTTCGGGCCATTCAATCAAGCAAATGTGATGATAAAAAGCTTCTTGAAGACCCAGATCTTCAATGTTAGAAGGAGATTTCAATCGGTACAGATCGCAATGCCAAATTTCCCCCTTGGAGGAAGGATACGTTTGAACTAACGTAAACGTAGGGCTTGGAATATCAAAGATGGGTGAAAGAGTGCGAATAAAAGCACGCGCAAACGTCGATTTTCCAGCTCCTAGGTCTCCCCATAAGGCAATGCAACAAGGAGGTACGAGAGCCTCAGCCAACAAACGAGCTTGATTCTCCAGCTCTGGCTGTGTGATATTGAACAAAGTCTTATTAAAGATGGCTGCAGTCATGGCTGTATGCTTACCTTGTTAACTTTTTATTAAGATTTTGTCACAGTTTGTAACATACCGAAGCTTGTGCTTGTTTGAGGACGGAGTCATCATTTAAGTAACAGATCTAAAGTATAGCAAAACGATTACCATAAATGCCAGTAACTTTGTCTTCTGCACCTTCTTCTGTTGACTACGTTCCAAGCGTCTATTCTTCGTTAGCTGAAACAATTTTTCAAAAAACGTTGGCTGGATCCGTTAGTTGTACGGGTGTTGGGGTGCATTCTGGTCAACAAGCCACTTTGACTTTGTGTCCAGCGGAGATCAACAGTGGCTATATCTTTATTCGCACTGACATCCAAGGATACCATAATAAAATTTGGGGCCGATTTGATAACGTGGTTGACACTCAAATGTGTACCAAAGTGGCGAATCAGGAAGGTATTAGTGTGGCCACGGTTGAGCATGTTTTGGCAGCCCTTGCAGGAGCTCACATCACCAATGCTGTTATCAAAGTAGACGGTCCTGAAGTTCCTATTATGGATGGCAGTGCTGCTGTTTTTAGTGAAATGATTGAACAAATTGGCACGGTTACTCAAGAAAAAGGGGTTCCTACTCTAGAAATTTTAGAGCCTGTGCGTGTAACAGCCGGATCCGCCTACGCCGAATTTGTTCCCAGTCAGGGCCGTTTCATTACACTGTCATTTGATGGTCACGGTCGTTTGAAAGACCTGGTCGATCAAGGATGTTTAACCTTTGACTGGGATCAGGATCATTTTGGTGACTTGTTATCAGAAGCCAGAACTTTTGGTTTTTATGAAGATGCACAAAAATTATGGTCTTTAGGCCTGGCGAAGGGGGCTTCTTTAGAGAATACGGTCGTTATTCAAGACAACGCCATTATGAACCCTGAAGGTTTGCGTTTTCGAGACGAGTTGGTTCGTCATAAAGTTTTAGATGCTTTGGGGGATTTAGCTTTAGCGGGAGTAAGAATTCAAGGCCATTTTAGGGGGATGAATTCAGGACATACGTTGAACAACCAGTTATTGCGAACCTTGTTTCAAAAACCAAATGCGTGGCGTTATAAGGATGAATTTGTGTAGTGCAGGGGGATGAGGATGCCATCAGTCGCAAACCCCGTTGTTCTAAGAAAGTTATCCGAAGGATCTATAAATTCGCAGAGCTAAAATTCCCTCTCTCAGCCGCAAGCAACTGAAGTTCTACAGGAAGTTTTCTTACGGACCGCCCCTGCCTTAAATAAGCTTTTGCTATCCCCCTTGAAGCAAGCATCCAAGATTTTCCGCAATGCCGTTAAAAAAGGACGCGTTGCCTTAATAAAAAGGCTATCTAATCGGCTGCCTTTTCTTCCTCGTCTTCTTCCTCTTCCTCTTCCTCGTCAAGATCGTCCTC
>JAJZHT010000073.1 GCA_021804455.1 Pseudomonadota bacterium
GTCTCTGATCTTCGACCGCTTAACTCCCCTGTAAAGGGGACTCTCTATGAACGTCGCGTCTCAAGAGGCGCCTCCCTTATCCTCTTTTTTATTGATTCAGTCCTATACCAAAGCTTTCTTTACGGTTTACCTCTCGCTAAAACGATCTTATTGAAAGCACGCTATACAAAAGCAGAAAGTTTTTTGGTTTACGGATAAGATAATTTTTCCAACGCTTCCACCAAAAGTGTGGGAGTCAAAAGAGTTGGCAAAATCTGCGGCTTTTTGTTTTTTCCGTACAAAACATAAAGAGGAATGCTGGTTCGTCCATACTCAGCCAACGCCCGGGTAATCAAAGGGTCGTGATGGGTCCAATCCGCGCGAAGAGTTACAATATTCATTTTTTTAAGGGTTTCTATAACTTTGGGATGATATAAAGCCATCTTTTTATTAATTTGACACGTTAAGCACCAGGTGGCCGTAAAATCGATAAAGACCATTTTCCCTTCATCCAAAGCCTGCTGCAGCTTTTGGGCCTTGTAGGGTTGCCAATCAAGGGTGGACTCTGAAGGTAGAGAACCTAAGGAAAGACCTATCATCGCCACAGGACTTACCATAAGAACCGTTCCTATAAGGCGGGATAAAAAACGGACCTTGAACGAACGATAAGGAACGGCCCATCGTCCCCAGATCCAGCCCCCTAAACCCATTGCCAATAATCCTATAAGAATCTTAAGAACACTGTCCAATCCTTGTTGGTGGCCGATAATCCACAACAACCAAATAACCGTTCCACAAAGAGCAAATCCCAAGAAATGTTTTAAACTTTCCATCCATGCCCCTGGTTTTGGTAAAAGCTTGGCCAATGAAGGAACCAAGCAAATTAACAAAAAGGGCATAGCCATCCCCAAACCAAGACCCAAAAAGATTAATAACCCAATTTGCCACGATTGCGTTAAAGCAAATCCCAGCGCTGTTCCCATAAAAGGCGCTGTACAAGGCGAGGCCACAACACAGGCTAAAACACCGTTGCTGAAGGTTCCCAATAAACTATGATGGTTTTTAGAAACCTGGAATCTGGTGAAAATAACCCCCATTTCAAAGACTCCCCACAAATTGAGGGCCAAGACCCAAAATAGACACGCCAAACCAAAAACAAACAGAGGAGACTGCAACTGGAATCCCCAACCCAATTCTTGTCCACCGGCTCTTAAGCCTAATAAAACAGAAGCTAATATTAGGAAACTCATAAGAACCCCCCCCGTAAAAGCCCAGCCGTGATACCGTAAGTAAGAAGGGTTATTTTGAGGTTTCAAAAGATCCAGAATTTTCAAGGATAAAACGGGCAAAACACAAGGCATTAAGTTAAGAAGAATCCCTCCCAAAAAAGCACATAAAAAGGGGATCAACCAATCACCGTCGTATTCTGGATCATCTTGATTAACAATCTTTTCTAACCAAATATTCAGTTGATCGGGATTGACAAGATTCGTCGGATGCAACAAATCTAAACTCAGTTCACTTTTCCCCGGAATACAGGTTTCCTGACACGCCACCCAACTTATATCGGCCTTGAATACAGACTCTTTTGGTGAGAGGGGTTTTTCAAGAAGAACCTTCACCAAAACCCACACTTCCTTCTCATAAACATAGCTTAGGATAGAATCTTGTTCGAGGCATCGTGCCGTTGGCCACAAAATTTGGATGATTTTTAAATTTTTTGGGGGGGTCCAATGAATGTGCATCGACGCCCCCATCTCATCCGTATTAGGAGCATAAAGATGCCAACCGGGTTCGATGGTAAAACGAACGGCCAACCAAAAAGGCTCCCCAACTTTACAAGAAGGGTTCGAGCAGGCTAAATCGACGTTCACTGTGGGATGTGCCATGATCTCATGAGAAGGGAATAACCAACCTGTAATGAACAGCCATAAAAAAATTAGCGTTTGTTTTTTCATGATAAGTGTGGCACGTAGTAAAGCGACTTGGCTTATAGCTTAGCGGGTTATTGTTTAACTTTTAAATGAATTTTTAAGTTTTGATAGGATTAATATGGAAAAGGCTGCTTCCACGAGTCGTATGATGGGTGCCATCCTTATGGTGGCGGGAACAACCATCGGTGCTGGAATGTTAGCTTTGCCTATAACCTCCGTCTCCATAGGATTCTTCAATAGTGTTTGGCTTTTGGTTAGCCTTTGGTTTCTGATGTGTTTTACGGCCCTTGTGACTCTTGAAATTAATCTTCGCCTCAGAAAAACTTCTTCAGAAGCAGGGATTAGTATGGCAGGTCTGGCGGATCAATCGTTTGGAAAAGGCGGTCGGTGGATAGCTTCTGTTAGCCTGATGATTCTTTTTTATGCTTTGCTTGCGGCCTACATTACGGGGGGAAGTTCTTTAATTAAAGCCGGTTTAGACAGCAGGGTGGAAGGAAACATTTCATTTCCCACTGTGGCCTTATGTTTTACCGTGTTTTTGGGGGCGTTAATTAACTGGCATGTTCAGGCTGTGGATTATGCCAACCGTTTTTTTTTCACATCCAAAATCGTGCTTTTTTTATTGATGGTTTGTTTTTTGGCTCCCTTTATACGGATTCAAAATCTTATGCATTCTTATGAGAATGTTTCTGCTTTTGCCGTGGCTGTTCCTATCTTTTTTTCATCCTTTGGATTTCACGGTAGTATCCCAGCGTTAATAAATTATATTGGTCCTCACCCCCGATCCTTACGTTTGGTTTTATTGATAGGAAGTTTTATTCCCCTGATTGTTTATCTTATCTGGCAAACAGTCACACTGGGCGTTTTACCTTTAGATGTTGCTCAAGAGGCTATTGCTACCCAAGACCTTGCCGTTTTCATTCATCATTTAAACCAAATTTCTCAGTTTCCTTTGTTATTTTTGGCAACCAGTCTTTTTACTTTCCTAGCAATTGTAACGTCCTTTTTGGGGGTCGCGTTAGGCTTGTTTGAAGCTGTCGCTGAAACTTTGCGATGGCCCATTCAAACACAAATACAGCGGTTGAAAGTGTCTTTGTTGACCTTTTTACCCCCCTTATTTTTTGCTCTTTTTTATCATAATGGTTTTATTATAGCCTTGGGATATGCAGCAATTGGCCTTAGTTTTTTAGCGGTTTTGATGCCTGTGGCGATTGCCTTTCGGGAAAGATCACGAACAACTTCTGCTTATCAGGCAGCAGGAGGTTATCTGGGGTTAATGGTTGCGTTTGCTGTGGGCATTTTGGTCATTGTCTTTGAAATTATGAATCGTTTTTGAAAAAAATAATAAAGCGTTATTAAATCTAAGTTATAGTTAAGCATATTTTTCTTTAAAGGGATTTGCCATGTCTTCCTTTGAAATTATCGACGCAAAAGAACTAAGTCATGTTGACCTTCATCAGGGAATTATTCTTGATGTCCGTACAGCGTTAGAACATGCCGAGAAACATATTGCCCTAGACCATGTCCATGTACCCTTAGACCAGCTTAATCCTTCTGATTTTATGAAGCACCATGGATTGGATGAAGGTTCCTGCATCTATATCTTATGCCGCAGTGGTAAACGAGCTCTACAGGCGGCAGAAAAATTTGCAGCAGCAGGGTACTTGAACGTTAAAATCATTAAAGATGGCCTTATAGCTTGTGAAGAATGCGGCCATGAAATAAGAGGTTATGGCGTTTTAACCAAGACCCCTCATGAGTTGAAAAGCCCCCTATCTTTAGAACGTCAGATTCGAATTACGGCTGGTTTATTCATTGTGATAGGGCTTTAGCTTGGAGCTTTTATCCATCCTCTCTTTAGGGTTATCTCGTTATTTTTTGGCTGTGGTTTAATTTTTTCGGGTTTAACAGGGTGTTGTGGTATGGGGCGGATTCTTGCCAAAGCGCCTTGGAATCAAAAATATACTTGTTCAGATTTGGAGTGCTTTGACCATTCCGGTCATCCCAAAGTTAAACCTTCCGCCAAACAAGAAAAGTGATAAAAAGGATCCTTCCCAGAGCTTTCTTTCCATAAAGAGTCTCATAACATATCCTATGGATACGTTCGTCCTTTCCAACTTTTTAAGGTTGTCACATGCAAAAAATACTGATAGGCCAAGGGCATCCCTTATTAGCACAAAGTCTCGCCGATCGTTTGCAAGGACAGGTTATTCCAACAACCCTTACCCTCGACTCTCAAGGCGAGTTATTGCTATCTTTTGATACTCACCAACTTACCCATCAAGACGTCGTTATCATCCAATCTTTAATACCTCCCCTTCATAACTGTTTGATGGAGGTATTTTTATTAACTCATGCGGCAAAATCGGCTCAAGCTCGCTCGATTACGCTTGTATTGCCCTACTATGCCTATGGACGTCAAGATCACCCCACTTTAGATTGTACAGGTACAGCAGCGGCTCTTCTTCCTTCTCTTTTCAAGGCTGCGGGAGCTGATAGGTTGATCACTGTCGATGTTCATCAACCTTCCCTTTTCAAAGACAGTTCTTTATCTATAAAATTTCTTTCGGCTGTTCCTAAGTTTACTGAAACTTTATCTTCCTGTATATCTAACACGGTTATCATCGCTCCTGATCAAGGTGCGGTCGAGAGAGCGAAAAATATGGCCTCCCAGCTTCAGGTCCCTTTAGTTTGTCTCAACAAAAAACGAGGTAAAAGGAAAATAACCTTTGATCTGGTATCAGGGTATGTTCAAGGAAAAACATGCTATTTAGTGGATGATATTTTGGATTCAGGTCGTACGATTTGTTCGGCGGCTGATTTTTTAAAAAAACACGGTGCTCAATCTGTTCAAGCTTTTGTTACCCATGGACTCTTTGCCAAGGGATCGATGCAGCGTATTCAAAAGTCTTTTCTATCCAGTCTTACGGTCAGCAATAGCGTGCCGCCCCCCAAGTCTTGCAGTTCAAAAGTTCATTGGTTGGACATCACCTCTTTATTAGCAAAATCACTTTACCTTTCGAAATAAATCTTCATTACCAAAATAAAACCCGCAAGAATCAACGTCAGGATATTAGCAAGGATAACTGCCCAGGATCCAATCCAATAACCATAAAGAATCCAAAGAAAAACACCTGTACAAAAAACTGCGTACATGGCCAAGGAAATATCACCGGTTGAGCGGGTGCGCCAAACACGAAAAACTTGGGGCAAAAAGGATAACGTGGTTAACGTTCCGGCTATCAGGCCAACAATTTCACACAGCATGTTCTGACCCTTTTCCAGAAAAACGACACCATTGCTGTTGCAGAACCGACCAAACGGCCTCGACCGTTAAACTTTTCATATAACAATCTTGAGATTGGTGAGAAAACCCTGGAGTGTTTTTTAATTGATCATAGGTTTGGGGAATACGAATAACACGATTGATCACGGTACCTGTTCGATGATAGGCACCATCATAAGGACCATAATTCTCCTCTCTAGAGGGACCAAACAAACCAAGGGTTGGTATTCCTACAGCGGCTGCCATATGCATCAGCCCTGAATCATTTCCAATAAATAAAGTGCAGTGCTGTAAACAAGCCGCAATTTGTCCCAGATCAAGATTAGAGTCCATCAAAGAAATAAAGGCGGAGGATGGTAACCCCTGCAAGAGAGGTTGGATCATGGTTTTTTCATGAGGAGCCGCTATAATAACCACTTTAGCCTGGGGATAAGTTTGACAAAATCTTTGGGTCAAAGCGGTAAAACATTCAATAGGCCACTGTTTTCCAATCCAATTTGCAGCAGGCGCCATCGCCAAATAGGGGGTGTTATGAGGAAGAAGTTCTTGCGCCACCTGTAACCGAGCCGGTGAAAACCATAAACAAGGCGACGTCGTAGGGATACCCACCCTAGCGGCAATTTGATCAACCTTGTGTCGTGTATCGTGGGCCTTTTGACGCCAAACGGAACGACGCCGACAACGAAGCCCATAGCTTACAAGAGATCCTCTTAAATCGATGACCCAATCCCAAGTTTTCCCCTGAACCTGTCGCCACAAATTTAACCAATGTTTCCCATGTTTTTGTTTCGGGAAGACAATCATCTTTTCCAAAAGAGGATAATCAGAAAACAGAGAGGCTGGTAAAGGGTCTACGGCGATCGTAACACGCGCGGTTGGATAATGAGCATGAATCCAATCCAAAACACCGGTTGTTAAAACAGCATCACCAATACGACTGCATGTGATAAAAAGAATATTTTTCATAAGGTATACTTAGAATTGTCAGAAAATTTATATTCAATATTAATTTTGGTAGCTCTTATTGTAATTTTTTAATAACTGTATTTTTTTCTGAAGAAATGCAATCTTTTAACTTTTTATTAATCTTAGTTAATAAAAAGTTAATTTCCGTTTTTTCCACCCCCCACCCCTTGCCTCCCTTAACGGGAGGGGGGCTACACCCACCTTCTTACAAGAACGGTGGACAAAATTTTTCCTATCGCCCTTATGTTCTTGTTTCAAAAAGGGGTTTCTCTATCACCTAGGTTATTCCGTAT
>JAJZHT010000074.1 GCA_021804455.1 Pseudomonadota bacterium
TTCTAGATGCATTTACCCTCGTCCTTTCCGCTCCACAATCCATAAGCCATAAAGATTCTGCCTCCTGCGCGAATTTTATAGCTAAATCCCTAAAATACTACCAGCGTTGGCTTCCTGATTTTCGTTACTTGTTGACTTTATGCAACCTTCTATTGACGAAATCCTTTTTTGAAACCGGCCTTTCTCCTAACATTAAGGAGGCTCAGCGGGAATTGCTGAAAAGTTAACAAAGCTCCTTCCCAGCCATCAAAATTATAATAAAGAAAGAAACCTTTCTAGCGTTGTGGACGTCTGATTAACGTCTGTCCTCCCATATAGGATTGTAAGGCATCCGGGACAGAAAAGGATCCGTCTGCCTGTTGATAATTTTCCATCACCGCCACCAGGGTTCGTCCTACCGCCAGCCCCGAACCATTCAACGTATGCACGAATTGCGTTTTGCCATCCCCCTTTTCAGGCCGATAGCGGGTATTCATACGACGCGCCTGAAAGGTATTACATCGAGAACAACTCGAAATTTCACGATAGGCGTTTTGGCCTGGCAACCAAACTTCCAGATCATAGGTTTTTTCGGCTGAAAATCCAATATCCCCCGTACATAAATTCATCACCCGATAGGCTAGATCCAATCGTTGCAAAACTGTCTCGGCAGCGTTGGTCATACGTTCATGTTCGTTTACAGCTTGATCAGGGGTGGTGATGCTTACCAATTCAACTTTACTAAATTGATGCTGGCGAATCATACCCCGTGTGTCACGCCCTCCTGCTCCCGCTTCGGCTCGAAAGCAGGGGGTATAGGCTGTGTAACGCTTGGGCAATTCAGCTTCTGATAAAATTTCCCCTGCTACCAAATTGGTTAAAGCGACCTCAGCGGTAGGAATCAGATAATGTCCAGTGTTGGTTTGAAACTGATCCTCTTTAAATTTGGGAAGCTGACCTGTACCTAATAAAGCCGACTCATGCACCATAAAGGGAACATAAACTTCCTGATAACCAAACTCGCGAACGTGAATATCCACCATAAATTGCGACAAGGCCCTTTCCAGTCGGACCAAATCACCATACAGCACTACAAAACGCGACCCTGACAGTTTAGCAGCTCGTTCAAAATCCATCAGGCCAAGGGTATGCCCCAAATCATCATGCGGCTTTGGTTCAAACTCAAAAACACGGGGAGACCCCACGTGACGAATCAACACGTTATCCTGCTCATCATGCCCCTCAGGACAATCTTCGGCTGGAAGGTTAGGAAGCTCTGATAGAATTTGATGTAATTCTTGCTCTAGAATTGTGGCTTGTTGTTCTAGGTGGTGCAGTTGCTCTTTTAACTGTTCACTTTGTTGAGCTAAAGTCGTGGTGTCTTCTCCTTTAGCTCGTGCCCTACCAAATTCTTTTGCCAGTTGATTTCGTAGGGTCTGTATTTTTTGACTTTCTGTTACGGCATGGCGGTGGCGCTGATCAATATCTAAAATCACTGCTGCTAGGGGTTGCTTTCCTCGCCTTTGTAAGCCTTGGTCCAAAAGATCAGGATGGGTACGAATCAAACGAATATCAATCATGTTTTAACCGGCGTTTTTCCAAAACAGAAACCATCAGAATAGACAAACCATACAGCATAATCAGGGGGAAGGCCAGCGCAACCATACTGAGAACATCAGGGGGGGTTATAAAGGCTGCTATTACGAAAATAAACACCACCGCGATGCGCCATTGATCGATTAAAACCTTGAGAGTCAGAATTCCCATGCTTGCCAGCAACGTTAAAATTACCGGTAATTCAAAACAAATACCAAAGGCAAAAATAAGGCGCATTACAAAGGATAAATATTCGTTAACTTTGGCCTCCAGCTGAATGGGTAAATATCCTGCGTTGGATTCAAAACTTAAGAAAAAGGCATAGGCATTGGGAAAAACCAGGGTATAGGCAAAAACAGCACCACAAAAAAACAACAAAGGTGTCGCCACAAGCAAGGCTATAAAAAATTGCCGTTCTTTTTGATAAAGACCAGGGGCCATGAAATTCCATACCTGAATCGCCATCACCGGAAAGGAGAAAAAAGCCGCTGCAAAAGCCGCCACTTTAATATAGGTTAAAAACGCCTCTGTCAGGCCCGTGTAAATCAGGCGTCGTCCTTCCCCCTTTGCTTGAAAAAGCGTCGCCAACGGACGAACCAAAAATTGAAAGATGGATTCGGAATAATAATAACAAAGGGCAAATACTATCAAAAATCCCACCAACGTTACAATCAAACGTCGACGTAACTCTAAAAGATGCTCTAAAAATGGGCGAGGTGAATCCATCATGGTTGATTAAAGTATTATCTAAAAAATATTGAAAAGAGGAATAAAGACCATATATAACCCTATTGTTAAATAATTCCTTAACTATAGAGAATCAAGATGAACTTTAAAATCTTTAAAAAAATAGGTTTGATCCTGGTGCTGGCTCTGGTTACAGCTCATGCTGACGATCAGTTCTATGAACAAAATTTTGAAACGGCACGTAAAACAAACTCCAAGCTAACCATACCCCAATATGTCTCTAAGCTTGCGGAGGAGGATCCTGTGACAAACAAAGAGGCTATACTTTATTTCCTTACCGTAAAGGTTAACAAAAAAGATGTATCCTCCTCACAATGGAAGCTACTTGTTGGGGCTTTGGCCTCCGTCACCTTGGTTGAATTTAAACTCCCAGATTATTATGTTTGTGATTCAACGGACCTTAGCTTCAATCTGTTCAAAACACGCTTTAAATACCGCAATGACATACCAGAAAAGAAAGTTCAGGACCATTTAAACCAATGTCATGCAATTATTGCCCTTACCTATTGTATGTGGCGAGAATTGTTTCATCTTTTGATACCTTCCGCATTTCCTCGTATCTATCAAGATTGGTTTATGGAACCCTGGGTCCGAGATTCTTATTTTAAGGAATATGACCGAACTTATTGTCTGAATGGTCGTAATAACCTCCGTTGGCTTGGTTCTTACAATAAGAGAGGCTATTTGGCAAAGGTGCTGAAAAAAAACCTTACAAAGGATACGATGGCCGCCATTAAAGAGTCCATATGTGACCGATATGAGACACATTATAAATATAAGAAGGTAGATAGATCTCCACTAACATGTAAGCAGTACAAATTTCTCAAAAAGACTATTATCAGCACTCTTGTTTTATAATTTTAATAATGCTGGCCTTACAGAGAGATCGGCATTATCAATTCTCCAATAAAACTCCTTTTATCGAACCTAGGCAGCTTGACGCGACTTTAAGGAACGTTTCGTTTTAGAACTTTTGCTAACTTTTTTAAGACTTACTTTCACACCACTATTTTTTTGTATGTCTTGATGGGAAAAAACCCTCTCAACAGAGGCTTTAGGCACGACCCAATTGGCGGGCAAGACATGTCGTTTTCCATTCTCTGACAGGCATGTGTCATGGGCGGAATAAGGGCGAGGAGAGGAAGAGACCTTGTAAAAAGTTGGCGTCAGTTCTGATTTTTCCGTTTTACGATTAAGAGGCTGAATAATATTCGGCATGGGGGATAATGGACGCTTTTGATCGGAAATCTTCAAAGAACGTTCCAGAAGATCAATATTGTTAACACCATAGCTGATGTTCTGAACAACGCCGGAACGAGGTGCGGGTTCTTCAAGAACGGAATCCAAAGAACGCTGTTGTTGATAAGTATAACGTACTAAATGAGGTCTGGCAGAATCTCTTACAGGAACACCAGGGGTATCGTTAAAAGGTTCTAAGTGGCAAGCTCCCACTCTGAGGAATCCTTTTTCTAACAGCTCTGCGGCTCTTTTGTCGCGAGCGTGTCGATTGGTTCCACCCATGACCACGGCAAACAAACGATGGGGACGATTTTTATTATCATAACGCAAAGCTGAAGTGCTAATATTAAATCCTGAGGCGTTCGTAAACCCTGTTTTCAGTCCATCAAGGCCTGGGAACCCGCCCAACATATGATTGTGGTTGCGGTGGGAAAGACCTTTATAGTGAAAATGTTTTGTTTTAAAGTAGTGATAGTATTCAGGAAAGTGATGGTATAAAGCCCGCGCCAAAATGACCATATCCATGGCTGTGCTGACTTGTCTTGTGTCTGGAAGTCCAGAAGAATTATAAAAACGTGTCCTCTTCATACCCAGTTTTTTGGCCTGTTGATTCATAAGCCTGACGAAACGATCCACACTGCCCCCAAGACCTTCCGCAACCACCACGGCCGCATCGTTGGCAGACTTTGTGACAAGACCTTTTATAATCGATTCAACATCAATGGTATGTCCAGCGTGCAACCCTAATTTACAAGGTTCCTGATTCATAGCCAAAGAGGAGGTATAATAACGGGTCTTTAAAGTTATTTTTCCTTTTTTAAGGGCATCAAAAATTAAATAAAGAGTCATCTTTTTAACCAAAGAAGCGGGATGACGTATGGCCTGGGCATTTTCTGCATGCAAGATTTTCCCTGTTGCATCATCGACAACAACCGCTGCATAACGACCATCTTCGCCATATCCTGGTTTTCCTATTATCAAAGAAATAAAAATCCATAATAAAAATCGAATAGACGACACAAACCCCCCTTTAGCTACTCTTTTATTAAAAATCTTTTCAGGTTTTTTGTCAATTGTCTGCTCAAGTAAAAGTTTTATTTTTTGTATACTTTGCAATATTTTTATTAATTATTTTTAATAATGTTTTATGCATGAGTATGCAGAATTAAAATCTCGATTGATCGTTGCTTCTGAAAAGGTTTACGCTGTTTCAAAGAAAATTTCTCTCCTTTTATAAGGAAAATTGTTATAGATTGAAAAAAACATCTTTTATGTCGCCGTAATGTTCTTGTGATTGATTTTCGTTCGGTGTTTTTTTTAACAGGTGTTTTGCTGAGTGGCCTTGCGGTCATTATGTTTATTCCTTTTTTTGTTGAACTTGCTTTTTACTCAACCGACACCTGGACAAGTTTTTTAGTATCTATTTTTATTTGTGGTTTTTTTGGTTCGGTCCTTGCCCTTTCCAGTCGACCTCAAGGGAAAATTGTTTTAGAGATGCGAGAAGCCTTTCTAATGACAGCTCTTAGTTGGGTGGTATTGTCATTGTTTGCGGGTCTACCTTTTTACAACAGCAACCTAAAATTTGGTTTCATTAATGCATGGTTTGAGTCTGTCTCTTCTCTTACAACAACAGGGGCCACCATCATCAAAGATTTGGATAAAATTCCAAGAAGTCTCTTGTTATGGCGTGCTCTTCTTCAATGGTTGGGAGGAACGGGTATTGTCGTTATGGCCATGACAATTTTTCCAACATTAAGAATTGGTGGTATGCAATTGTTTCGCAGCGAATTTTCTGATCGTTCTGAAAAAATTTTGCCCCGTGTTTCACAAATCGTCAGCGGCATTTTAATCGTCTACACCTTATTAACGGCGGTCTGTGGGGTTTTGCTGTATTGGGCAGGAATGCCCGTTTTTGATGCTGTTTGCCATGCTATGGCGACAGTTTCCACAGGGGGACTCTCCACTCAAAATGCTTCCATAGGTTTTTATGACAACCCAATTATTGAAATGATCATTATGGTTTTTATGGTCATGGGCGGTACAACCTTAATCTTGTACGTTCGACTGTGGAACGGGGATACCAAAGCCTTGCGTCATGATAGCCAGTTAAGAGTTTACTTGGGAATTCTTCTCGTCGCATCGGGTATCGTAACCTTATATCATTGGTTGGGCGGTAGGGTTGATTTTCTTTCCAGCCTGAGGCATGGCTTTTTCAGCACGATTTCAATTGCCACAACAACGGGATTTGTGACAGAGGATTATGGTCGCTGGGGAACCTTTTATCCTGTCTTTTTCTTTATGCTTGGACTTATTGGGGGGTGCACAGGGTCAACCACAGGGGGAATAAAGATTTTTCGCTTTCAAGTTTTATTTGCTCTGACCCGATCTCACCTTTTGCAATTGCGCCGTCCCCATGGCGTTTATGTTCCTCTTTACCAAGATTATAAAATCAGCGATGCCATTGCGTTCTCGGTATTTACCTTTATAACGTTGTATTGCTTTTGTTTGGTGATCGTAGCGCTGGCTTTGTCCAGTTTTGGCCTTGATTTCATCACCAGCCTATCAGGGGCCGCTGCCTGCATCAGTAATGTAGGACCTGGCCTAGGAGAGATCATAGGCCCTCATACTTCATTTTATAAACTCGCTGATGGACCTAAAATTCTGATGATGGCCGGAATGATTCTAGGGCGTCTGGAACTTTTAACAATCCTTGTCTTATTTGTACCTTCTTTCTGGCGAGATTAAAAAAACAACCAAAATACTAAAAATAGTGTTAAATTAGTTGTTAATCTGTCCAATTAAAAATTTTT
>JAJZHT010000075.1 GCA_021804455.1 Pseudomonadota bacterium
GGTTTGGTCGCGTGGAACGACCTGGTTCGTGGACCTGTTGAGTTTTATGGTGAACGCTTAAGTGATCCTGTTTTGGTTCGTGCGGATGGTGCTTATCTTTATACGTTAACCTCTGTTGTGGATGATTTGGATTTTGAAATCACCCATATTTTGCGGGGAGAAGATCATGTCACCAACACAGCTGTACAAATTCAGCTGTTTAAGGCCCTGAATGATGACAAACCGGTTAATATAATTTTTGGTCATACAACGTTGCTGATGGATGCCAAGGGGCAGGCTTTATCGAAACGCCTAGGGAGCTTAAGCCTGCAATCTTTGCGGGATTCGGGTATTGAACCCATGGCGATTAACAGTTTATTGGCCCGATTGGGAACATCCCTTCCTGTGGAACCCTGTCTTCGTCTAGAAACATTGGCTGAACATTTTGATTTAAGTACTTTCAGTCGCACCCCTCCCCATTTTGACGATCAGGAGCTGGTTCATTTAAATCACAAACTCTTTCAAATTATGCCTTATTCTAGGGTTCAAGACCGCCTAAAGTCTTTTAAGTCGATTGATGAAAACGTTTGGATGGTCATTCGGGGGAATGTGCAAACCTTTTCAGACGTAGAAAAATGGGATCATATTTTATTTGGTAATTTTTTTGAGGGTTTTTCAGCCCCTCAAGACCAGGAATTTATAAAGCAGGCTGTTGATTGCTTACCTCATCCCAATTCAAAAGAGTGGGGAAGCGAAACATGGGCAATGTGGACCAACCTTCTTAAGGAGAAAACAGGTCGTAAAGGACGTGCGTTGTTTATGCCTTTGCGCCAAGTTTTAACAGGGATGGATCATGGGCCTGAGATGAAGGACCTACTTCCCTTGATAGGATACGAAAAAACTCAACAACGCCTCCTTAAAAGGTTGCACAACTATCAATAGACCCTAGCCTACGTCCCTATGTGCCGTACAAAGGAGACCTGCTAAGAATTTTGAGATCGGGGGTGAGCGGCTTGATAAGCACGAAGCAAGTAATCTTTGTCGATATCGGTATAAATTTGCGTTGTTGAAGGAGAAGCATGTCCCAGCAGTTCCTGAATGGCACGAAGATCCGAGGAAGAATGCATCAGGTGCGTAGCGCAGCTGTGGCGAAGAGCATGAGGAGTCGCCCAATCGGGCAAGCCTACGAAAATACGATAACGTTGCATCTGCCGTTCCGCTATGGTGGGGGATAATTTTTTACCTTGAGCCCCCAAAAATAGAGGAGATTCAGAGGAAAAACTAAAGGGGCATAACTGGCAATAAGCCTCTAATTCCAGACGGATTTTTGGCAAGAAGGGAACTTTGCGAAATTTTTCTCCCTTACCCCGAATAGTCAAATAATCTTGGGAACTTAAATCTTTGTAGGTCAGATTCAAGGCTTCCCCAAGACGCAGTCCCGTACTGTAAATCAACATAAACAGGGCGCGATCCCGTTGCCCAATCCAGGTTTGGTTAGAAATCTGTGAAATGTCGTTGATAAGGGCTAGAGCCTGGTCCATCGATAAAGGGCGTGGCAATGTTTTTTTTAACCGGGGTGGTCGAATGGAAAAAAGGGGATGATGTTCAAGATAGTTGTTTTTTTGTAAAAAACGGAAAAAACTTTTGATTCCTGACAAACTGCGTGCAGTTGAGCGAGCATGCAAACCTTTTTGATGCCGATCTGCCAGCCAAGCTCTAAGATCGGTAAGGGTCATATGTATCAAAGAAGATAATTCCATAGTGTGACCATAATACCCTTGGAAAAAACCCATGAATTGTTGCCAATCCTGCTGATAGGCTGCAAGGGTATGTTTCGATAGAGAGCGGCCAGATTGTAAAGAGATGGCCCACTCCTGGTACAGTTTTAGGAGTTCCAAATGACTAAACCTCTTTGCTAGAATTACAAATCATGCTAAATCCTGACTAAAGATATATTAAGATTTTGTAAAAACAAAAGAATGTTCAACAATTATAAATTCCTCGTAAAAATAATTTGTTATGTTAGTTTTCTCATAATTATTATTGGGGGAAGCTTGATTCTTAAGAATAAATTTTATCCTAAGTCTGCGCAAGCGGGATTAACTCTTCTGTTTAAAGATAATCAAGCAACAGATGCGCTGGTTCGTCTGTTGGGTATGACAGGGATACGGATTCAAGGGGACACTCTTCAACCCGACAATCATTGGCCAGAGGCTAAATTGGTTTTGTCATCACGCAGCTTGGAAGAAATTACGCGCGCGGTTCAGGGGAAAATTCGTCCAGAAGTAACTTGGTTAATTCCGCCCACTCAAGAAAGGTGGCAGACTCAAGGTTTGAGGTATATCAATTTTTCTAAAGAACAAGCTTATATTATTTTAAATTTGGTTCTAAAAGAACTCAAAATGGGCGAGGAAATAACGCCCCTTCGGTCAAAGTATGAGGGAATTCTATTCTTGGGCAGTACGTTGAAAAACGTGCGAGAACGTCTCAATCTTTTAAACAATTATATCGAAAAGGAACGCTTCACATTTGAGGAAATTTGGGCGTTAACGGGAGAGCGCAGCCTTGATCCTACAGTTGGTGAAACCTTTGAAAATCTTTTAGATCCTAAAGGTTCTATCCCTTTAAGAACGGGTTGGAAAAAAACACCAGAAATGCTTTTCCCCACCAGCGAAGAGCAAATGGTAGAATGGGTCTTCAAGCAATCGTGTTCCAATCGCATTTCTTTAGAACTTGTAAAAATGGTACATGCACCCAAGGAGGAGGGACGGAAACGAGCAACTACAAAAACAACGGTTGAAGCTTGGTTAAAAGAAAACCCCAAAGGGGGAAATTATCTGGCTGTTTCAACCCAGCCGTTTGGACTTTATCAGTTGTTGGTCCTGAGACACCATGTTCTTGCGAAAGGGCGAGTTGATATTCTAATCGATGTTATCGCTGCAAAATTTCCTTTTAGCACTTATACTCATCAAAGTGAGGAGAAACTGCGCCAATTCGTCAATATTGCTTTAGACAATATTGCTAAGATTTGCTACGAGCTGGTGGAGATTGAAAAACTACGAGCCTAAGCGTTAGGTATAAAGATCCCAATTCACTTTAAAGCTTTTAAGAATATCTTGAATGTGAGAAGGGGGAGGAGCGGTGAATGTTATCCCCCGGCCCGTACTTATATCGGGAATTTTAAGGCTTCTCGCATGAAGACATAACCCACTGCTTGATTTTTGGGCTCCGTATTTTACATCCCCTATAATCGGGTGACCTATATGGCTGCAATGGACACGTAATTGATGGGTGCGTCCCGTTTGGGGTTGTAATTCTACCCAGGCACCTTTCTTTCCCAAGGCTTTGATCAGTCGATAGTGAGTAACAGCGGTTTTGCCCTTTTTAGGATCGACTTTCATTTTTTCAAAGGATTCTTCAAAGTCTTTGCTTAAAGAGGCCTTAATCGTTCCATACGCCGGCTTGGGAAGCCCCTCGACCAGCGCCCAATAAGTTTTTTCAATGTTTCCTTTTTGAAAGGCTTTGGCCAATTCAATAGATTTCTCTAAAGTTTTAGCCACCACTAAAACGCCACTGGTATCTTTGTCCAGTCGATGGACTAGACGAAAAGGCTGACCACGACCATACGCCTGCAGTAACCCATCAAGATGTTTTGTCGTACCCGTTCCCCCTTGCACTGCCAAACCGGAGGGTTTGTTAAGGACACAGATTTCTTCATCTTCCCAAAGGATTAAAGTCGATAAAAACTGGATATCTTCCTGGGAATAAACAAAAGCTTTTGTTTTAGGGATCGGACGTTCTGGAATACGAAGAAAATCCAAAGAAAGACCCTTGGCAAGAGTGACTTGGTCTTGTTCAGTGATGCGTGTGCTGGCGGTGGCTTTCTGACCATTGACAAGAATTTTTTTCTGTCGCAGTAATTTTTCAATATGAGCCTGACTTAGGTTAAGGCCTTTATAAGGATCTGTTCGCTTTAACCAACGATCCAGACGATGTCCTGTAAAAGTTTCTGACACAGAAGAAGAATCTTTCCTAACCACGATACAAATTTTGTGTGAGGCGCTCGATTTCCTTGGTAATCGTAATCTCTACCAGACGTGATAAATTTTGATCTATCCACTGCTTAATTAAAGGACGCGCCAATTCCGTAAATAATTGATCCAACGTTGGACTGGAAACAGAGGGAGTTGCCGCCTGATGATGGAGCTGAGCCGCAGTCTCTGCAAGACGGGAAAAAGCCCTTGCTGTTGAGGTCTGAATTTCCTGAGATAACAGCGGTTCTGTGGCTGCCGAAACAACTGGGGAATCCTGAGATTCTGACCGCACTGCATGGGCCTCTGTTAAACGGATGACATTTTCTGGGGGCAAACCAGGCAAAACAGAAGCCGCAGGAATGGTTGAAGCTGCTGAGGCACCTGTCTCAGAGGGTTTAGAACTCGCTAAACTGGCGGCCAGGGCCTCTGCAGCTTTATCCGCTTCTAATCTTAAAGTTGAGGGAGCTTTCTCAGAAGTCATCTGGGCGTCATCCCCCACATAACGGCGAATTGAGGCCAAAATTTCTTCAATGGACATTTCTCCTTCATCTTCACGCTTAGAATGGATCATGGCTTCCTCATGAACGTTTAAAAATAACCCCGTACTTTTTGATAATGGGATTGAGGGTCAAAATAATCAACATCTAATTTCAAAGTTTTAGCGTTTAGACGCCCAATAATTGCCAAGAGACGATAACTTTCATAAAAATAAGTTTTTTCGGCTTCTACCAAGGCTAATTGTGCTTGCAAAAGATCCCGCTGAGCGTTCAAAACATCCAAAAGAACTTTGGATCCTACGTTCATTTCCTGGGTTGTTCCTTCTAAACTGATCTGTGCAGCTTCAACTTGTTTCTGATAATTTTGGATGTTGTTCTTAGCGGCTGTATAATTTTGCCAAATTTGGATGGCTTGCTCTATAATCTGGCGGCGTACGGTTTCAATGGCAATTCTTTTCTGGCTTGCAATTTCCAAGGCTTGCCTTTTTTGAGAACGAACGGTCCCAGCCTCATACAAGGGGACTTTTGCCTGAATCGCCACCTGATGATTGGTAGCATAATTGGCCGTATTTTGATTGACGATACCTGTATAATTTAAATCCGAGCGTGTTTCTTGTCGGCTGGAAGATCCAACCAAATCAACCGTTGGTAGCAAATTACTGCCCACACGGTCAGCCTCTGATTGGGCGGTTAAATGGTCGAATTGGGCGGCAATAATTGTTGGGTTTTCTTCGCCCGCTGTCTGAAGAACTTCCTCTAAAGTTTTGGGAAGATTTTCAAAAGCGCCTGCTTTTTCCATATGGACAGGTGCTTTCAGACCAACAATTCTTTCGTAGGTAGCCTTTGATCCCATAAGTTGGGCCTCTGCATTTTGCGCTTGAGCATCTGCGTCCGCATACCGGGCCTGGGCATTGGCTAACTGTGTAATGGTTTCTTCGCCCACTCTTTTCTTTTCAGCAGCGTCTTCTAAGTTTTTCAAAAGAGCGGCCTTGTTGGCCTTGTACAGTTCTACTTGCTTGTATTTGGAAACAAGATCTAAATAAGACTGAATAGCATTCAATAAAACGGTTTGTTCAGTAGACTGCAAATTGGCCCATGCAGAACGAATGCTGTGTTCGGCGCTGTTCGTTTGCGCAAGCGTTGCCCCCCCTGAGTATAAATTTTGTCTTAGATTTAAGCTCCCTTCGTGAGCATTTGACTTTTGACCCGAAGGAGTAGAGCTGCTGAGCAAGTCTTTATTGGTGCCTGAATTGACTTGTTTATTAAGGGTCATTGCTGTGGAAAGGTCAACAGTAGGTCTCCATCCGGCTAAGGCCTGGACAATCTTTTCATGTTCGGCTTTGACGGCTTCTTGTTTATCTTTAAAATCAGGACTTGTATTATAGGTATTTGTTAATGCCTGATTGAGTGTTGCTGACCAACAGGCGCCACTACTGATAAGGAGTAGAATTGAAAAAAGGATTTGCGTCATGGTTCTTCCTTGGGTTATGGAGACCTCATAAATGACAGGTGTAAAGTCAATTTATTTGGCCCAAACGTTAATTGCTTTCTCAAGATTTTTTATATCTTGAAAACAGGCACTGATTCGTGAAAGCTCCCTTTGTGAACTACAAACACTCTAGCGACAAAGTGCAGCCTAGAGGGTTTTTACCAGAACTTTACAAAACCGGTCCAATAATTCATTTAACGGTATATAGAGACTGTTGGCAAGAGGTCACAAGATCACCTGATAAAGATTTTTGGTAAGAAACTAAACAACCCTCAGTTATAAACTGAGGGGTTATAAAGTTGAATCAATTAGAAATTGATTGTCGTCTATAGGTTCGCCTTCCTGCTCGTCGATATAA
>JAJZHT010000076.1 GCA_021804455.1 Pseudomonadota bacterium
GTTTTTGTTCAACCACTCTCTTGGCTTTTTTAATGACCATTTCGGCAACCTGAACGTGGCGTGAGGCCGGTTCATCAAAGGTCGAACTGATGACTTCTCCTTTAACGGAACGCGCCATGTCAGTAACTTCTTCGGGACGCTCGTCAATCAATAAAACAATCAAATAAATCTCTGGATGGTTCTCTGTAATGGAGTGGGCAATATTTTGCAGCATAACCGTTTTACCCGTACGGGGCGGAGCCACCAAAAGTGCACGTTGACCTTTTCCTAGGGGAGAGACAAGGTCAATAACCCGGGCCGTATAATCCTTGTTATTTTTGTCGTTTTCGAGTTCTAATTTCAAACGTTGCTCAGGATAAAGGGGGGTTAAATTATCAAAATTAATACGATATTTAATGTTTTCTGGTTCTTCAAAGTTAATCTTATTCACTTTTAAAAGAGCAAAGTAACGCTCCCCATCTTTAGGAGCACGAATTTGTCCCTCTACAGTATCCCCTGTGCGCAGGCCAAAGCGCCGTACTTGGTTGGGGGAAACGTAAATATCATCAGGGCCTGGTAAATAATTTGATTCTGGCGAACGCAAAAAACCAAAACCATCTTGCAAAATTTCAATAACGCCTTCGCCCAAAATCGCAACATCGTCTTCGGTCATTTTTTTTAAAATGGCAAACATGAGGTCTTGTTTGCGTAAAGCGCTGGCATTTTCAATTTGGTGCTGTTCTGCAAAGGCTAATAATTCAGCAGGGGATTTTCGTTTTAATTCTTGAAGATTCATAAATTTTCCTAGGATAATCAAAGTAAAGACTAAGAGAAAGGTTTCACAATAACACTAATAACGATCAGGATAAGAAGAAGGGTTGGTATTTCGTTGATAATACGAAAAAAGCGCGATGTCCTGGTGTTCGTGCCACAGGCAAGTTGCCGTCTACACCGTTCCAAGTAAGATTGAAACATAATTAATCCAAAAACGCAAAGGATTTTTAGATGAAACGACCCTGATTCAAGAGAGCCTGAAACCAGAAGAAGCATCCCTCCCAAAAAAAGCGACATAGACATAGCCGGCACCATGATAATTTTATACAGACGCCTTTCCATGACACAGAAAGTTTCCTGAGTTTGAGGATGCTGGCTTTCCACATGATAAACAAATAAACGAGGCAAATAGAATAACCCCGCCATCCAAGCAGTGACAGCAATCACATGAAATGCCTTTAACCACAGATAATAATCACTTGCTAATTGGACAAGAGTTTCTATCATGGTTTAGGCATACATAAGGGACGCTTGGAATCAGCTTGAATAAAGTCAAGAAGACTACGAACAGTCTCGTTGCTTTGAAATTCTTGAGTTGCCTTAGTGACACGATCCAATAAAGGAATATCTGTTGTATCCTCAAAAAGTTCCCGATAAACATCGATTAATTCGTGGATAGTGTTAGAAGAAAAACCTCGGCGCTTCAAGCCTACTAAGTTTAACCCATGAAGATGGGCACGTTCTCCCACAACCATGGCAAAGGGGATAACGTCTTTTTCAACGCCCGACATACCGCCAATAATCGCATGATCGCCAATACGAACAAATTGTTGTATGGCCGACAGTCCTCCTATAATTACATAGTTGCCAACCTGAACATGCCCACCCAAAGTGGCATTGTTAGCTAAAATCGCATGATCCCCCACAATACAATCATGGGCAACGTGTGAACCCACCATCAACAAACAATGGTTGCCAACTTGGGTCAGCATTTTATCACCCTCGGTTCCGCGTTGAATGGTCACATATTCGCGGATGGTAACATCATGTCCAATAACAGTCTTTGACGGTTCACCTTTATACTTTAAATCCTGGGGAGGATGCCCCAAAGAAGCAAAAGGATAGATAACCGTGCGTGCGCCAATAGAAATATCTCCTGCTAACGATACGTGTGAGATCAGTCGAACATCTTCTTCCAAAACAACGTTTGGTCCAATATGGCAATAAGGGCCCACCCTAACGCGAGCACCTAGGGTTGCTCCCTCTTCGATCAGAGCGGTTGGATGGATTTGGGCATCAGGGTGAATACCTGGAACCACTTCAGGTTTTTGTGGATAGGAATAAGACATTTAGGAGTTCACAATCATAGCCGTAAAGATAGCTTCATCTGTTAAAGTATCGCCAACCCATGCTTCTCCTCGAAACTTCCAAATATTGGCGCGACTTTTTTCTTTTTGAACCCGTAAGTGTAGAACATCGCCGGGCATTACTGGTTTTCTGAATTTGGCCTCCTCAATAGACATAAAGTATACCAGATTATTTTTTTCTAAAACTTCGGGTTGATTGGTTTTAAGGGTTTTAATCACTAAAACTGCTGCTGTTTGCGCCATGGCTTCAATAACCAAAACTCCTGGTAAAATAGGATGTTGAGGAAAGTGGCCTTGAAAATACCATTCATTCATAGAGACGTTCTTGATACCTAGGGCACTTTGACCCAATTGGACATGTTCAACCCGATCAATCAACAAAAAGGGGTAGCGATGAGGGATCAAGTCTCTGATCTCTTGAATATCAATCGTTAAATTTTCCATGTTCATCCATTATTTTGAAGTTTTGAGTAATTTTTGAAGAGCAATCGTTTGCTTATGCCATTCACGCACCGGAACAGCGGGTGACACCGCATCCGTTTCCCCATCAGCCACATCCCGCATCAGACCACTTTGGGCCGCAATTTTAACACCATGACCAATATTTAAATGTCCGGCAATTCCCACCTGACCTGCCGCAATAACAAATTTTCCTAATTTAGAACTGCCCGCAATACCAACCTGGGCCACCAGAACACTGTTGTTACCAATCTCTACGTTGTGGGCAATTTGAACTAGATTGTCAATACGAACACCATCGCCAATTTTAGTGTCACTAAAACTGCCGCGGTCAATAGTGGTGTTAGCACCAATGTGAACGTCATGCCCAATCAGAACGCGACCCAATTGGGGAATGTCAAAATGTCCCATATGATCCATATGAAAGCCAAAGCCAGGCTGACCAATCCGTGCTCCTGGTTTTACAAACAGACGATCGCCAATAAGAGAATAACCAAGGGTTACATGGGCCTCTAAATGACAATCTTGACCCAAAATGGTTCCATGTTGAATTACGCAATAAGGACCGATAAAACTGCCATCCCCGATAACAACATTTTCCTCAATTAAGGCAGAGGGGCTGATAAAACAATCTTTACCAATTTGGGCAGAGGGATGAATATGAGACAAGCTCTTAATTTGTGAAGAGTTTCTATGGCGAGGGTAGAGAAGACCTGCCAATTTACCAAAACACCGATAAGGATGAGAGACAATAAGGGGCAAGGTAGTATTAGGAAGATGATGAGCGGCTTCTTGGCTGATAAGGCATAATCCTGCCTGGGTCTTTTTAAGAGCTTCTCGATATTTAGAGTTGTGAAAGCAGGTAATATCCGATGCAGAAGCCTCGTTTAAAGGGGCAATGTCGGAAAAAAGTTGGTCTTTTGCTTCTTCTGGGACAGAAATGGCAAGAATATCTCCAATTTGCTTAAGGCTTAAAGGAGGATTTTTTTTAAAAAAACGTGCGTCGATCATTCTAGTCTTTTAAGAATTAGTTAGGGAGTTTCAAATCAGGCAGGATCCTGTCCAATCGTTTAATAACTTCACTTGTGATATCCAGATTCTGTTGATTGTACAAGATAGAGCGTGTCTCTTGAATCGTTTTATTCAAAACCAAATTAAATCCGTATTCTTTAACAATTTCTTCGATAACAGAATTTAAAGTTGATTCTAAATGTTCTGTTAACCAACTGAATTGTTGACTAAGTTGCTCCTTAGTTTTCTGAACTTGTTGTTCTAAGGCGGAAACTTTTTTATCAAATTCAAGTTTCTTTTTTTGTTTGTCCGCGGCGCTTATTTTACTATTTTTAAGGGTTTCGTGTTCTTTTCTTAATTTCGTCTCTTGGGCTAGGATTTCTGCATGGATGCGTTCATGCTCTTTTTCAAGCAAATCACGCACCCTTGCAAAAGGCAAAGATTGAATTTTAATACGGCTGCTATCAACAACAGCAATCTTGATCGACTTGGCTTCGATTTTTGAACGTGAAGGTAAAAGGTAAAACAATCCCATAAGGACTAGGGTTATACCAACTAAACCTCCCACAAAAATTTTGATAGGCTGTGTCACAATCATTCCTGTTAAAAGCGAGTCGCAAAACCAACCAAAACGCGTTGAACTCTATCAAACTTTTCCTTCTTGACAGGGATGGCATAATCAATCCTTAACGGACCGAAAGGAGAGGTCCATGCAATTCCCAAGCCCACAGACTGACGTAAAGTTCTTTTATCAACAACATTCACATTTCTTCTTCCTGGGCGCCAGGCAGTACCCGCATCGGTAAAGGCAGCTCCACGAATGCCAAATTCCGTAGGTAATCCTATGGGGAACATAACCTCTGCTGTGGAGGTCCAATATCGGGTACCACCCAAAGGGTCTCCTGTGGAAAGGTCACGAGGTCCAAGGCCACCATATTCAAAACCACGCAGAGAATCAGCCCCTAAAAAGATGCTGTCTGTAACACGGATGGGTTTATGAATGCGATCCACATTTCCTAAGGCTCCTTTAACACCCAGAACAATCTCCTCCAAAGGTGAATAATACCAGCTTCCATTTAGGTCATTTCGAAGATAACTGACATTTCCCCCTAATCCAGCATAGGTGTTACTGAGGCCAATAATATAACCGGATGTTGGATTAACCCGACTATCACGGCGGTCGTAGTTAATATTATGGGTTAAGGAAGATGTTAACGATGTTCCAGCTTGTTCCCGAATAATGGCCGAGGCAGAGGGCGAAACATGATTGATTTGATCGTGACGCAAGCCATAAGTCCAACCTTGAGACCAATGGTCACTCAGGCGATAGCCCAATCCTAAACTAAAGCCCTTTGTAATTTGATGATAGGCACTGAAACGGGTTGAACGAACACTGAAAATATCCGCACTGGCTTGTAGGTTTCTTCCTAAGAAGTAGGGTTCAATAATACCAATATCAAAATCTTGACGTTTTTTCGCAAGAGTAAAGTCAGCATGGACGACCTGACCCTTTCCACGGAAGTTTTTCTCGACAATACGAACATTCCCTAAAGGTCCGTCCAAAGTGGAAAAACCGATGGCTAACCCCAATTCTCCTGTGGATTGTTCTTCTACTTTAACCACTAAAGTCGCCTGATCAGGAGCACTTCCTGGTTCTGTTTCAATAGAAACTGTTTTAAAATACTGTAAATCTTTTAAATTTGTTTCGGATTGTTTGATTTTAGCCGCATTATAGGCATCTCCTTCATGGACGGTTAATTCACGACGAATAACCTCATCATGGGTTCGGCCGTTCCCAACAAAAACAATTTTTTCAATGTAAACGCGAGGGCCTTCCTTAATTTCAAAAGTGATATCGATGGTTTTGGTTTCTTGATTTTTTTCAATTTTTGGTTCAACAGCCACGAAAGCATAGCCCTGAGTTCCCGCAATATGGGTGATGTTATTAACGCTCTTTTCAATAAGCTTGCCACTAAAAACATCCTTTTCGGCAAAAGCGATTTCTTTACGAAGGTTATCAGTTTTAATGGAAGGGATGTGGGAAACGATATCAATCTTACCTACATGGTACAATTCACCTTCATCCACCGTAAAGGTTAAATAAAAATCTTTTTGGTCAGGGCTTAACTCGGCCACGGCGGATAGAATGCGAAAATCTGCAAATCCATGATCGCTGTAAAACTTGCGTAATGCTTGCTGGTCACCTATAAACCGGTCAGGATCATAAACATCATCAACCGCAAAAAAACGGTACCAACGTGCGCGTTTGGTCAGAAGTTGCTCCTCTAACTTTTTGCTTGAGAAGTGTTTGTTCCCGATAAAGTTGACAGAACGAACATACGTTACGGCACCTTCATTAATTTCAAAGACCAGATCCACACGATTTTCAGGTAACTTAATGATTTTCGGCTCGACTTTAGCGCCAAAACGTCCCATACGCCGATAAATCTCAAGAATACGTTGTTGGGCTTCTTGAATTTTTGTTCTGGATAAAACTTCACGAGGGCGTAAACGAACCTCTTGTTCAATAACATCGTCTTTAAGTTTGCTGTTTCCTTCAAAAACAACCCTATTGATGATAGGGTTCTCATCCACAGTAATGACCAAGGTATTTCCCTGTTGTTGGACCTGAACATCGATAAAATAACCCGTGGCAAAAAGATCTTTTAAACATTGATCCAGTTTCGCTTGGTCTATTCCTTCGCCAACTTTAACAGGTAGAT
>JAJZHT010000077.1 GCA_021804455.1 Pseudomonadota bacterium
AAATTTTTCTTTTTATTCAAATTAACAGAATTAATTCACGATCCAAAAGAACATCATTTGTTGGTAGAATTGGCCCACCATGTTGGAGGGCCTTATGCCACGGTCGAAAGCAGTCGTGAAATTGCCAAAAAACATTATCTATTAACAGAATTATCTTATCCTAGCCTGATGACGGGAAACCATAAACGTCTTTTAGAAAAAGTTTCTGGTTCTCGATCCCTGTTTTCAAGTTTGGTTCACGCTATTATTCGCCAAGAGAGTCGCTTTAATCCCAAGGCAGAAAGTTGTGCGCAGGCGATGGGATTAATGCAGATCCGACCTTCAACAGCAGCCGAACATGAAAGAAATCTGAAAAGTTATGGAGTGACTGTTCCTTTAACGGCCTCTTTATTTCATCCTGAAAAAAATTTGGCTTTAGGTTCGGCTCATTTGGATCATCTTGTTCAGGAATTTCAGGGAAATCTTATTCTTGTGATTGCTGCCTATAATGCGGGTACCGGAAATGTGCGAAAATGGTTACAAGCGTTGGGAGATCCCAGAGAAACAAAGATGTCATGGTTAGATTGGATTGAGTTAATACCCTATTACGAAACACGAAATTATGTGCAGCGAGTCTTAGAGAATCTTATGGTCTATCAATTTCGTCTTTCTCCGGCAAACAAACCCTGCTATGACTTAGCACAACTTTTATCGCTTCGTCTTGAAGCCCTTTCTCAATAAAAGGCCCCTTTGAATCGTGAAATCCTTTCTTTTTGGTCGAAAAAAAGAACGTCTTTCGGAAAAAACTGTTTTTTCTGAGCGTATCTGTGACATTGGTAATTGTACAAAACCCGGTCATTATCAGGCGCCTAAAAAAGACGGAGCCTCTTGCCATCAAAAGCCAGAAACTTGGCATTGGTTTTGTTTAGAGCATCTGCGTACGTATAATACGAATTGGAACTACTTTTCTCACATGAATGAGGAACAAATCTATCAAAGTTGGCGAAACGGGGTTACCTGGGAACGGCCCAGTTGGCCTTTAGGAGGTTGGCACAGCCATCGTTGGCGCCAACAACGGCGTTCTATGGATCAAAAAACATCGGATCCTTTTGGACTTTTCGATGAAACAGGGAACCAGCCTCTCTGTTCTTTGTCTTTAACGCCTCTTGAACAAAAGGCAATGTACCTGTTTAAACTGTCGTCTTCGTTTACTTTTGAACAGCTCCAAGATTCCTACCGTGTTTTGGTTAAAAAACATCATCCTGATTTACACCAGGGGTGTAGAAAGGCTGAAGAAACTCTTAAAACCATTAATGAAGCCTACGCCTTATTAAAGAATTATCTAAGGAGTAGAATCGCTGAATGCAGATAAGGCTAAAAAAGCAGTGCGATTGTCCAGCTTCTAAAGCTTCGTAAAGGGGATTTATCGATACATTTTAACCGAATTTTAATTCAAGGCCTTTAAACTAGAGGAAGGAGTTTCTATTGTATTAGGGGTTTCGAATTGTGGCTGTTTCATGGTTAAGAAGGTGGTTTTTTTTGGTTTTATTACCTTCTTGTATATGGGCCGGGGAGCAAGAACTTCAAAACCAACCCTTACCTGAACAGTCAAAACAACCCTTAACCTTCGCCCTGTGGACACAAGGGAATCTTGAACTTCGCGATAAGGGATCTCGACGAATTTTATCCTTACAAGAAAGAACTCTTCGTCAGGCCAGTGTTTTGCATTTTACTCAAAACGAGCCTCTAGAAAACATTCCTGCTCTTTTAAAAACAGCTATTGAGGATTATCAACCTTTTGTTCAATGGTTAAACTGGAATATCCAAAAAAATTTACAGATTCCATGGCCGCCATCTTATCCAAATCTTTCAAGTTTTTTTATAGAGTTACGAGAATTAGATTTAAGTAACTTAGGCCTTACTGAGCTGCCAATTAACTCTTTCAAGGGAACTCCAAATTTGGAAAAACTCAACCTTTCTGATAATCGGTTGGTTGAAATTTCCTCCTATTTAGGGCATGTTTTGCCCTTTTTAGGAGAGTTGGATATTCGTGGAAATCCCATACAACATTTTCCGAAATTGGGAATTTTTTCCTTAAGAAAATTCCATCTAACCCCTGAACAAAGGCATTTGTTATGGAACGAGTTAGAGATCGGGCAGGAAGTTCTTATAACGGGACTCTTGGAAGATCTTTTTGCTCAAAAAAACTAAAAATATATTTTTAATTTTTTTAAAAATATAATAAACTTTCATTAAAGATGCTTATAATTCTGAAATAGTGTCATGAAAAAGGCCCTTGTTTTTTGGATATCTGTATTGTTCATGGCACAACCATTGAAGGCCAGTGAAGCCGTCGTAGGGTTTTCTTTATGGCGCTCTCCGCTTACGTTAACTTCCATGACGTTTGAAAAATCGTACAGTTTCTTTTTGCAAGCGAAAGCTATGTGTGGGCATTTTTGGGATAAGCTTAAAAGCTTTGACATTACTCCGTATGCAATGAGTTTTGCAGATTCGCAAACTTATCCCCAAAAGGTTTTTGTTTCTTCTTTATCCTCTCCTTTGAAGGATTCCGTTTTGGATAAAGCCCCCTCAACACGTTTGCTGGAATTTGGTTTAAGTGTTCCTCTAGATTCCAAGATAGAATGGGGAGCAGGAATTGCTGTGGAGAAGTATAAGACTGGGTTTATGAATGATACTTCCCCAAAGCGTCCTTCGGTAGGATTACGTTTAAAACCAGATTTGTATACCTTACAAATTGGACTAAAATACAAAATATAAACCGGGTTGTCATTTAAAGATTAAACGCTTTTGATGTCTTTAGCTCTTTTGTGGTTGGTGAAGGGTTGTAATCGTTATCGTGCCATCATCTTGTACACTGGTGACTGTATGAATAAAATTTTTTGTTTCTAATTGCTCTTTAATCCAAATGAGGTCCCGTAAAAGTTTTCTTAAGTTATGGGCGGAACCCAGTATAGTGGACACTTGCCAAGGGCTGTCAACAGAAAGACTGGGAAATATTAAGGAATCAATATCCGAGGTGATCTTAATGGTTTGTAACAAGGTTTGGGGATCGAAAGGAGAAATCTTTTCAAAGGGCGCATAATGCACTTCATTAAACCAGGGGGAATAAGTTCTATCTATTTTATGAGAAGGGTCCATTTTGACAAAGAAGTCGGCAATAGCTCCCTCTTGCTTGTTAGAATAGGCTGATTCTATACAGTTATGCTGATCGGCCAGTCCGCTGAAAGTATAAAGTCCTTTCTTAAAAAGAAGACGGTTTACGTAAGAATCTGCAACAAATTGCTTAGTTTTTGGCTCTGAAAATCCAAGTTTGCGCCAGGAATTTATTTTTTCTTCTTCATCTGAAAAATTAATTTGGCCTTGATGATAAATACACAGTGCCTTCTTTGCAGCACTGTTTCCATAAATGAATTCGGAGGAGTACGTTTGGTTGATAGAAATGGCTAAAATTGATACAAGGAAAACGAGAAAATAAATTTTTGGCATGGGTAAACTCCTTTATATTAATAGAATCCATATTTCCTTTAATCGCTTTTTCCCTGTTACCGAGGAAAGAGAGTTCTCTCATCGCGAAATATCATATATCTTGACCCTATCGTCAGGGGTTATGACGGTTAAAGTATGTTTGAATTGATTTTGTTTAAATTTATCCAAAAACCAGAAGAAGTCCTGCAATCCAAAGGGAAGGGCTGCAATTGGAACAAACACATTCAAAATGCTGTAGGGCCTTTGGATGGTTAATTTTTGCTCCAGAATATTTGAGCTATAGGACAAGAGGCGAAAATGTTCTGAAAGGTTACTAAGATTTAAAGGTTCTATCAAACGGTTCTTTAAAATATGTGTTTCATTAAAAATAGGGCAAAAAGTTTGATCAATCTCCCCTTGGGGGGTCAATTTTAGCAATACATCTTCGAATACTAGGTGTTCTGTTGTAAACTGGATTTGGTAAGTACATCCTTTTTGCTGAACAACATTATTAACGCTGACAAGATCCAACTTTTCTTTAAACAAGCAATCCGTCAATTGCTTGAAATAAATTTTTTGCGCTTCGGAATCGCTGAAACCCCCTTTTGTTAAGGCGACTGTAATAGAGTCTTTTTCCTGACAATTCAGGGCCAAGATTTCTTTGGGGGGCATGGAAAAAGTAGGGTGGGTTAGGAAAGGATGATCTTTAATACTGTCTCCTCCCCAACAAATTTTATGCGTTATTATAAGAATCAAAAAGATCCTGAAGTGTAAATTTGTATTGAACCTAATGTTCATTTTATTGTCTCCTAAAAAAAATTTTAGCGAGTCACAACTTCGTAAATGGTTAAACTCCCATCAGGCTCTATCAAAGTGTAGGTTTGAAAGGCCTTCATAACTTTAAAAAAATTATGATTCTTGACAAGATTAACCGCTTGAACCATTCCTAGATTCCACAAGAGGCCTGGAAATGGGGGGGTTAAGTACGTTTCTCCACAAGGTCTTTCTGATTCAAAGGTTAATTTCCCCCTTTTATTCGATGAATAAAAAGAGTGTTGATGAAATTGATGAAAAAGATTGCAAGGGCGGATGTTTTCTTTGGTTTCCCAATGGATCTCTGTATATCCGCCTAAAAGTTGCCCCAAAGCGACCTGCATAATAAAGCTGACATCATATTGAAGAATGGGCATAAAAATATCGTCGATACGTCCCCGTTTTTTGGGGTCAAATTCTGTTGATACAAAGGATCCCAGCGAACGGAAAGCCTTTTCCCCGTTCCACATTTCAAAGTGTTCTTCGAAAATTTTGATAACAATAGGGTGCGCGTAAACTTCTCTGGCCCTTTGTTCTGTGAATCCCTTTTGGATTAGGGGTTGAATTCCTCGATTCATTTCCTCTAAATCTAATTTTATTGAAAGGCGTGGTTTTAATTCATAGTCGGTCCTGAATTCTTGATGGGGATCAGAGATGTGTGTCGCTGACGTAGGGGAGATACTGAGGATGAAAAGAAAGAACCCAAAATAATACAGCATAAATCTATCAAATAAAGAAAGGTGGTTTCTGTATTTTAAACGATAAAATGTTAATAAAGCGTAAAGAATATTATGACGAATACTTTAAATTTTGAGAAAGCGTGTCAAATTTTATCCTGTGGTGATTTGGTAGTGATGCCCACAGAAACGGTATATGGGCTGGCAGCCGATGCAACCCAGGGTATGGCGGTTGCCAAGATATATGAATTGAAAAGCCGACCTTCTTTTAATCCTTTGATCATTCATGTTGACACTCTGGACCATGCGCAACAATGGGGCGTTTTTTCTGAAGAGGCCCTTAAAGTGGCCGAAGAATTTTGGCATTGCAATCTTTCGCCCTTAACAGTGGTTGTTCCCATAAAAAAAGACACGCTTTTATCCAGTTTGGTAACGGCAGGACTGGAGAGTGTTGCGATAAGGGTTCCTTCTCATCCTGTTGCTTTATCTCTTCTTAAGATCTATCAAAGACCTTTGGCGGCTCCCAGTGCCAACCGTTCTACACATATCAGTCCAACAACAGCTAGGGCTGTTCAAAAAAGCTTTGGTCGACAAACACCTTTTTTATTAGAGGGAGGGGCCTGCACAATCGGGCTTGAATCGACGATTTTGGATTTGACAACAAAAGATCCAACCGTATTGCGTCCGGGAGCTACCACAGTCGAAATGTTAGAATCTATCTTGCAAAAGCCTGTTCGCTATACTACGGATAAAGCCATTAAGGCGCCCGGAATGATGAAACGTCATTATGCACCCAATTTGTCATTAAGATTAAATTGTCTTCAGCCTGAAAAAGATGAAGCTTTTCTTGGTTTTGGGGATCAAGGAACGAGAAAACCCGATCTTAATTTAAGTGCCAAGAGTGATTTAAAAGAGGCGGCCGCCAATTTATTTTCTATGATGTTGGCTTTAGACCGTGCTCCCTTTAGAGGGATTGCTGTGGCTCCTATTCCTTTTTATGGGATAGGGGTAGCTTTGAATGATCGTTTGGTTCGGGCAGCAACCCCATCGGATCCTCTGCCGTTAGGCGACGCGCTTCATCCACAAGCATAATCGGGATACCCTGGCGAATAGGATAAGCAAGCCCGGCAACATCACTAATCAGTTCTTGGGCCTTCTCATCGTAAATAAGTCTGGTTTTGGTTAAGGGACAAACCAAAATCTCTAAAAGACGTGGGTCAATCGCACTCATAAGGACTCCTTAATGACAAGTGGGTGATACACCGTCAAGTGTTGCCAGTTCAAAGAATGTTGTGATCAGTTGAGATTGGTCTTTAGGGTGAGGCGTTTTTATAAA
>JAJZHT010000078.1 GCA_021804455.1 Pseudomonadota bacterium
TGATATTTTTTTTCAAGGGGAATGGCCGAAGGATAGGACCTCTCCTTCCACCTCTCGACCCCCAACGCCCAGTTCTGAAGAAGATCAAGAATATATAGCCTTTTTAAGTGACAGAATTACCCAACTCAGAAAACGGGTTCCCAAACCCCAAAAATCAGGAAACAGTTTTGAGGAACGTTACCATCTATCATGCACTTACGAGCAAGATCCAAAGGATTTGGCAGATCCTGTTTCAGTTTATCGAAAATTATATAGCCAGCTTATCAAAGATGTTAAAATTTCTAGGGCCCGTTTCCCTGTCTTTATTAAGTTAGAAAATCCTGACCGCTGGCAAGAAACCATTATCAGCTATTTTAAACCTGTTTTGGTTTACCACGCTGACCCTCTACTGGATGAAAATTTCCCAATTTTATTAAATGCAATTTTAACGTCTCCTCAAAGAGATTCTTTGAATCCTGAGCACCATGCTGAAAACTGGGAAGAAATTTTTCGTTACATGATCCTTCATTCAGCGGAAAAATCTATTCAATATCTTAAAGACATGATTGAAAATAATGAGAATTACTTTTCGTTAAATAAAAATCACACTCAAGAAAATTAAAAATCGATCTTTTATTTTCTTTTTCACAAAAATAAAGAAATTTTTAGTATAAATTGTTGACAGAATACTCAAGTGTATGTTTAGGTAACCAAAGATTAGCCATATAATTTTGCGCCTTCTTCATCCATTGTGAGCTCTATTCATACCCCCGTTCTTCTTCGTGAAATGATAGGCGCTTTGTCGCCAAAGAAAGACGGGGTCTATGTTGATGCAACGTTTGGAGGCGGAGGCTATACCCAAGCGATTTTGAATTCAGAATCCTGTTCTGTGATTGCGATTGACCGCGATCCAGCGGCTGTTCAACGGGCAGAAACTTTTCAAACCCTTTATCCAGGACGTTTTCAATTGTTGTCAGGATGCTTTGGGGATCTCGATCAACTTTTAGAGCCTTTTGGGCCGATTGATGGCATTGTTTTCGACTTTGGCGTTTCCTCCTATCAATTAGATGAGGCTGAGCGGGGGTTTTCTTTTCGTTTTGAGGGTCCCTTGGACATGCGGATGTCGCAGACAGGGCTCTCGGCTCAAGATGTAGTAAACACCTATAGCGCTGAAGATCTCGCCAAAATTTTATGGCTTTATGGGGAAGAGCCCCAATCTCGTCGGATCGCTAAAGCGATTGTAGAATACCGACAAAAAAAACCTTTTACCACAACCCTAGAGTTGGCCCATCTCATTCGTCAGATTGTCCGTCGAAAAGATGGTTTAGATCCGGCCACGTTAACCTTTCAGGCCTTGCGTATTTTCGTAAATAATGAGTTAATAGAGATAGATAAAGCTTTAAAAAAAAGCTTATCTTTTCTATCAGATGGGGGAAGGATTGTGACGGTCACCTTTCATGGGTTGGAAGATCGTTTAGTAAAAAATTGGTTGCGCGATAAGAGTGCCCCCGCAGCCTACTCGCGGTTTGGTTCTTCCTTGCAACAACTTAAACCTTTGTTCAAAAAGCCCCTTTGCCCAAGCCCCCAAGAAATTCAAAAGAATCCCCGTAGTCGTTCGGCAAAATTAAGAGCTTTTACTTTAGAGGCTTCTAGATTGGCAGCTGTATGATACGACGTTCAACAATTTTTGTTTTCAGTGCAACGCTTATCGTTGGCTTGGTTCTATTCCAATTGAAATATAAGGTTGTCTCTTTGGAACAACGCCACCAACGCGTTAAAAAAGCCATTCATGAAAACCAAGAAGCTATCCATGTACTGCGCGCAGAATGGGCTCACTTAAATGACCCCGGTCGTTTGCAACGACTGTCACAAAAGTATTTGGAAATTCATTCCCTTAAAAGTCATCAACTGGTTTCTTTTGCCGACGTAGCAACCAGTAATGGAGGGACCTATGATAAGGCGGCTCTTGAAAAATTAATTACAGCGGCCGCCGCTGATCAACAACCTGATAAGGACTAAGGTCGAATGAAGCCCTTCATCAAACGCCCTTTAGTCCGCCTCGCCAAACACCTTAGCCTTTGGCAGCAGGTTGTTCATCAGCAGACTTTATTAGAAATGGCCCGCCAACGTTTGTTGGTGGCAAGCGGATTGATGCTTGTAGGGTTTTTAGTGATTATGGGCCGTTTGGTCGACGTGATGGCTTTGCGTTCCCATTCACCTATTTCCCATACTTCTATTGTTCATCAGCTGGATATTCCCAGATCCGACATTATCGATCGAAATGGTGAAGTGTTGGCAACGCATATCATCACAGCCTCTGTTTATGCCAATCCTAAAGTTATTCTGAATCCAAGAGAGGCTGCTGATAAATTAGCCAAAGTTCTGCCTGACGTCGGTTCTGAAACTTTGTATCAACGTCTTTGTTCCCAAAAAGGGTTTGTTTGGCTGGCCCGTCATATCCCGCCGAAACTGCAACATGAGATTAATAAGATGGGAATTCCAGGGATTTACTTACAAAAAGATTATCGCCGGGTTTATCCCTATGGCCGCATGACCTCCCATATTTTAGGGTATTGTGGTATCGACAACAAAGGGTTATCAGGTGTCGAAAAATTCTTTGATATTAAACTGCACAATGATAAAACGCCGTTAAAATTATCGATTGATATTCGTGTGCAACATATTGTTCATGATGAACTGGTCAATGCTGTTGACACGTTCCAGGCGATGGCGGCTAATGCGATGGTTATGGATATCAAAACGGGTGAAATTTTGGCAATGGTATCGATACCCAATTTTGATCCCAATCTTCCTAACCAAAACAAACCTGAGGATTCGTTTAACAGGAATACCCTAGGTGTCTATGAGTGTGGATCCGTGTTTAAGGTTTTAAACATAACCATTGCTCTTGAAAGTCATACAGCCACCCATGCAAGTTGTTATGACGCCACACAACCCGTTCGCATTGGTCGCTTTAAGATTACTGATTTTAAAGGTCAAAATCGTCAACTGACATTGGCAGAGGCTTTTGTCTATTCCTCAAACATCGCGGCAATTAAGATCGCCCAACAATTTGGTATGGAAACACAGAAAAAGTTTTTTGAAAAATTAGGCCTTTTCAAACCGGCTACTGTTGAAATTCCAGAAATTGGTCATCCTTTTATTCCTAATCCTTGGACGCCTGTCACCACCATGTCGGCTGCCTATGGCTATGGTATTGCGGTAAGCCCCTTACAAATCTTTACAGCCATCTCCACGGTTATTAACGAAGGTTATAAAATTCAACCCACTCTTCTGTTGCAAGAAGAAGTTCCCCCTGCTCGTGAAGAAGTGAAAATTTTATCGACGAAAACCTCCAAAATGATTCTGGATTTAATGCGCACCGCCGTACGGGACGGAACGGCTAAACAAGCCAATGTTGCCGGTTATTTAGTTTTTGGAAAAACAGGAACAGCTTATCGGGCCAAAGGTCGGCACGGATACGGTAATAATAAAACGCGAACCAATTCATTTATTGGCGGGTTTCCTTATCATAAACCCAGATATATGGTTATGGTTACGCTGGAAGATCCCAAAGCTTTGCCGTCAACGTACGGTTATGCAACGGCAGGGTGGAATGCAGCCCCTACGGCTGGAAAAATGATTGCTAGAATGGCTCCTATTTTGGGGGTACAACCTATCCATGATGAACAAGAGATCAAAGAACCCGTTGTCCCCGGATGGGTTTCGGTTAAGAATACAACAGAGCCTAACCAATAAATCTGGCTAAATTAACTTTTAAAAACTATATTATATTAGGACTCGCTTTTTTGTAAAAGGTCATCAGAATGCATTCTTGTATCAACATTGCAAATGAGATTTTAAGGCTTGCAAAGGAACAAAATACTCCTTTAACTCCTTTAAAACTCATGAAGATGGTTTTTCTTTCCCATGGATGGATGTTGGGATTTTATGGAAAGCCTCTTGTAAAGGAGTCTATAGAAGCATGGCAGTATGGGCCTGTTATACCCCTTCTTTACCAGGCTATTAAACATTTCCGTAGTCTTCCTGTGGATTATCCCCTAGAGAACTTTGATTTAAAAGAAATAACCGAAGAAGAGGAAGAACTTATACAAGAAGTATATAGAAAATATATAAAATTCTCTGGGGTAGAATTATCTTCTCTCACTCATATGCCTGGAAGTCCTTGGGATATTACTTGGTCGTTATATGGTAAAAATGTCAGTATCTCTAATGATTTGATAGAAGACTATTACAAGAAACAACTTTCTCATCCAGCATGAACCCAATTATTCCGCCTATTCCCGCTCTTCCTCAGGGAGACGACAAGAAAAATATGGAAGCCCTTTTATACGAGGGGCAAGTTAACGAGCATTGTCGACAAGAGAAATTTAAAAAACACAAAAGTTGGATAGCTCTTGTTTTGGTGTGGAGCGTACTTATAGGGATTGTCTTTATGTCTGGTGTATGGCTTTGGCATCTGATAACTCCTTGGAGTTGGTTAAACCATGATCAACTTAACAGACTGGAAACTATATTGTTCTCAGGAGTTATTAGCTCACTTATATCTCCATTCATTAAAAGATATTTTTGATAGGTTATATTCGTGCTTATTCCCATCACCAATTCGCGTCAAGTGACTCCAGGGGATACTTTTATTGCCATTCCTTGTGCCAATGTACAAGAGCATATTCAACAGGCGATTGATCGGGGTGCTCAAACCCTTATGATGCAGGAGGCGGAGGCTGGTTTATGGCGACAGCATTACCCCCATTTAGAAATTATTTCCCTTGAGAATCCACGCTTGACATGGGCAACGATCGTCAAAAGTTTTTATCCTCGTCAACCACAAAGGGTCACGGCTGTAACCGGAACGAATGGCAAAAGCTCGGTGGTTCATCTGGCACGCCAGTTATGGTCTGGATGTGGGTTAGAAGCTGCCAGCCTGGGTACTTTGGGTTTGGTTATAGGCGATCACTCAACCCCCGATCTTCCCTTGCCCTCTTTAACAACATTGGATTCTCTGCATCTGCATCAAGCTTTAAACTATCTGTATGATGCTTCAATCGATTATGTTGCGCTTGAAGCCTCCAGTCATGGTTTGGACCAATATCGTTTGCATCGGGTTGAACTACAGGCTGCTGGGTTCACCAATCTAACTCAAGATCATCTTGATTATCATGCCTCGATGGAACATTACTTTTTATCCAAAGTAAAACTTTTTACAGAAATATTACCAGTCGGTAAAACCGCGGTTCTTAATCGGGATTCACCCTATTTTGACCGTCTGAGGGATTTATGCCAGAAAAGACAACATCGCCTTTTAACCTATAGTTTGGAAAAAGATGCGGATCTTAGGATACGCAACGTTTTCCAAAAATCCGATTATTTGGGGTTTGATCTTGAAATTGCAGGCCAATCTTTTACAAATTTGTCAACGCCGCTTGTAGGGCGCTTCCAATTAGAGAATTTATTGTGTGCTCTAGGCCTGTGTCTCGCCACAGAGGCTCCTCTGGAACGTTTGATGGCAACTCTTCCCTGTTTAAAATCTGTTAAGGGACGTATGGAATGGGTCGGCAGCTATCGTCAGGCCTCTATTTTTGTGGATTATGCCCATACTCCTGATGCCTTGGAAACGGTTTTAGAGAATCTACGTCCCCATACCCTTAACAGACTATGGGTTGTTTTTGGATGTGGCGGAAACCGTGACAGCAGCAAACGCCCCAAAATGGGAGGAATAGCCCAACGTTTGGCAGACTGTGTCATTGTCACCGATGATAATCCCCGTCACGAGGATCCTGTGGCAATACGCCAACAAATTTTAGCTGCTTGTCCCAAGGGGCGTGAGATGGCAGACAGACGAGAAGCCATTCGTTCAACGATTGCACAATTAGAACCAGGTGATATAGTGTTGGTTGCAGGTAAAGGGCATGAAACGGGCCAAATTATTGGTGAGACGGTTCACCCCTTTAGCGATCAGGAAGAAATTGAAACTGTCCTAAAGGAATATAAAGATGGCAATATGGCATACGGTTGATATCTTGCAAGCCCTTAATTTAAAAGGTGACGTATCATCCCCTTTTCAAGCGACAGGCATTTCCATCGATACCCGAACCTTAAAGCCAGGCGATCTTTTTATCGCCCTTAAAGGTGAAAATTTTGATGGTCATGACTTTCTTGAGCAAGCTTTTGAGAAGGGAGCATCGGGAGTGATCATCAGTCAAGAACCTCCCAACTTTTTAGTCAACCATACTTATTTTAAGGTCTCCGATCCCCTGAAAGCTT